>JAHPYZ010000030.1:0-5265 GCA_019058425.1 Promethearchaeota archaeon | reverse complement strand
CTTTTACATTCTTTGTAAAGAGCAGGTTTAAAGGTTGTCCCCCATACTCGCAAAGTGTACTTATTTTCATAATCATATGCGAATAAAAATTTGGTTTTTTCATCTCTAAACTCAGCACCTTTAAAATCATCTTCTATATCTCTAATTTTACCTCCCATTTTTTCTAAATCTAAAAGCCTATCATACCCTTCTCTACATTCGATGTAATGTGAAATTCCATTATTATAACCATTATGGTCCTCAATCATAGCTTTAGCTAATTCTTCAGGAGTGACACCTGAACAAGGATTAGTAGCAGCTGATTCCCAATGATCACATCCAGATCCCCCTGCTCCACTTCTTATTGTCGCTCCCTTTTCAACAATTATAACACTCACTCCTTTCTTTGCTGCGGCTATTGCTGCCCAACAACCCGCTACTCCTCCTCCTAAAACTAAGACATCCGTAGATATTTCTTCCTCTGTATCCCATTCTATAGGATAAGGCCATTCCAGTTTATTAAAAAAATATTCTCTCAAAGACTGGTTCTCCATTTTAAAATTTCATTTCTATTCTCATGTGATTAATCATGACTTAAATTAATAAAAACAGTAAAATATTAAAAGCTAATATGAAATATATATTAAATATTAAATCTAAATAGATTTATCAAGTCATTAAGATGTTTCGAATCGAAAAAATTGGAGATTCTCATTTTTATGTTAAGGTATTAGGTACTTTTCCCCCCTCTGTTGCTGAAAGATTTATTACAGAATTTAATGAAAGTACAAAAGCTTTTAAAAATTTCTCTGTTATAGTAGATGGTGTAGACCTTATAATATTAAATCTTAAATCATTTCGATTAATTTTAGATTTCCTTAAAAAGAATAATAAGAAGTTGGTAAGATCGGCATATATTATTGCAGGTAATCCTGTTTTGGATAAAGAAGCTCAAATATTACTAGATCGAGCAGCGTCTCCAAAAAGAAAGATTGTTGATAATCTTGATGAAGCAAAAGAATGGCTTGGTCTTAGTGAAATAATAATTGAGAAGGATTAACTTTCTTTTATATTCTCCTTCTTCATACGCTTGCATTAATCTCCTCGGTAGATGTGTCATTTTCTCTAGAAGCGGTTAATAGAATTACTCCAACGATAATTGTTATAATTCCAAGTATTTGGATTATTACTATTTCCTCACTTAAAGCGATTACTCCAATCAAAATGGCAATGATGATGCTTGCTGATGTAAAACAAGGAACCACAATATTGGCATTAGCTTTAGCAAAAGCAAACTGAGTAAATAAAAAGGTTAATATAGTGACACCAAACGATATAAAAGTAAATAAAAGCGTCAGCACAGGATCAGAAATTGCGGTTATTCTTTTTGTGACTGTTTGCAAGGCCATAAAAGTTCCTGCCGTAATTCCAATAATTAAACCTGCTGCTTTATAATTATTATATTTAGAAACTAAGATTCCAACTACTTCTACAAGAATTATTGTTATTGTAAATACATTGAAAGAGAATGGATGAAAATCCTCATATTGGATATCACCTGAATTTAAACTGAATATAGTAATGAATACAGTCCCAATAAGTATCAAAATTATTCCAACAATTTGTATCATTGAAATTTCTTCTTTTAGCACGAAATATGAAAAAATTACTAAAGTAATTAGTCCTAAACCTTCTAACGCAGCAATCATATTAACAGGAGTGAAAATTAATGCTGCCCATTGTATGAAGACATAAAGGGAGGTCATAATTGTTCCAACAACAAAATATCCTGTGTGTTTACTCTTCACTGTCTTATTGACTCTCCATCCTTCTATTGAATATTTTTGAATTCCCTTACCAAGGTATTCAGTAATATATGCTATTATCCCAATAATTAATCCTATAAGGATATAATTTATAGAACTTATTTTTATTTCCTCCTTTACTAAAAAGTAATTATCGAATACCCTTGTTCAATATATTTTGACATACTTGGATGTCCCAATAGTTCAGCACAAGTGGGAAATCCTAATTCTTCTACTTTCTTTAAAGAGCCCAATTTATTACTACATGCTTTACAAAAGCAATCAATCAACCCTGAGGATTTTAACTCTTGGTATTTCATAAGAAACGGATTCTCTGTATTCTCAAACTGAGCGGCCAATTTTGTGGCTGATCCTTCTACAATAACCTTTACATCATATCCCTTTTTATTCATGTCTAAAGCATTTAGAATCACATGTATAAAGCACATAGGATCTCCATTAAAAGCAAATAATGCATATTTATCTTCCATTTTTAACACTTAAATTAGTCTAATTTTCAATTTATATATTTTAAATTGGGAAGTATAATCTTAATTAATATTTAATCGTTTTTTGCATAATCCAATTGCTTTTGGATTATTATCTACACCTATCCATCTTCTACTCAATTTATTTGCTACAGCTAAAGTCGTACCTGATCCACAGAAAAAGTCTGCAACAAGATCTCCTTCATTCGATGAAGCTAGGATGATACGTTCCAATAATTTTTCAGGTTTTTGAGTAGGATAACCAAGATATTCTTTTGCTCTGGTTGATGTTTGAAATGAGTAGATATCATTCCAAACATCACCTAAAGCATTACCGGGCTTTTCATCTAGGTATTGTTTCCCTCCCCGTCTTTTTCTATAAAGGCGCCCATCTTCATCTTTATATCGGAACATTTTTTTGATATATTCTTCCTTATATGGAGTATATTGTTTATAAAAAGTAAAATTATCAGATTTGGTATAATATAAGATCGTATCATGCTGTCTTACCCACCCTTTCACCTGACTTTTAAATCCAGAAACACTCCCTACATTCCATATTATTTCTCTACGAAAATATTTTTTCCCAAAAATTTTATCACATAATGGTTTAAGATCGAAAACAGCATTTGGATCACAGTGACAATAAAAACTTCCAGTGACCTTTAGAACTCGATAAATCTCTATTAATCTTTCCTTCATGAATTCTAAATATTCTTCTAGGGAATGCCATAAATCAGAGAATTCTTTATAATCCACCCCACTAAAAAACGGAGGATCTATGTAAATTAAATCACAATAATCTATTGGAACATTTCTTAAAAACGCTAAATTTTCTGCTAGATAAACTTGGTTTAATTTCATGTGAAAATTAAATAACCATTGAAATTACAATATATTATGGAAAAAGATCGATTAAATAAGAATTTCTTGGATGAGTTTAAAGATTATAATTTTTCAAGTATCAAAGAAAAAATAATTTATTTAGTAGGTTCAATAAAGTTTAAAGACTCCTTCATCAAAATAGAATCAATTTTGCAGATAATCCATAAAAAACTAGTTTCAATTTGTTCTGTTGATGGGCTTTTAAACAAGAGTGAGTTTTCTACAAAAGAATGGGATCTCCTACAAGAAATTGCACTTGCTAAATTACCTTATCAAGAAGCTATTTTAGTTTTGGATGTGAATGGATATATTGGAGACCACTCAAGAGAGGAGATAGAGTATTTTGAAAAGAAATTTAAAAAGCCAATATATTATTTATCAAAACTAAAAGAATCCAAATAATTACGTTTATAACTTTACATACTTTTTATTGTCGGTTTGTTGAAGTAAATCATTAAATCAAGAAACTCGCCATATTTTAAATTAATTGTTGATTTTAATTTGATGACATTTCGAATTGTATCTAAAAATCACACACCTAAGGGTTTAAAGTCAAAATGGAATTGTTCCAAGTTTTTTGGGACGATCATCGTAAGTTGTTTTTGGAATTCAAGAAAGATGAAGAAGAACAACGTTTATTTCTTCCAGAAAAAATTAAGCGACTAACAATGCAATTTGAAATTTCAAAACATAAAGTACATCATAGTCAACCACCATATCTAATTGCTATTAAAAGATTATATCACTCCTCGGATACCTTATCATTTTCAATTGAACTTGATGAGCTGATTAATACTGATGGGCTACAAATTAAAATACTACGGTTATCAATATTTCTCTCCTCTGGTCAAAAATATCAATATAGGTTTGAAGAAAGTTTTAATATATCGGATATATGGATCAATGAGGATTGTTATAATGGTTTCAAATTTGAGGATTTACAATCAAAAAGAAAAATTAAAGGTAAGATCACTCAAGAGAAAATTTACCAAGAAATAAAAACATCTATTCATGAAAATCAAGAAAAAAGAACTATACTTTATGAAAAGAGTAAAATAGAAAAAACTTCAGAGGATGATTCTCTAGCATCATTAATATGTGAAGGTAATAAGACTTTAAAGAGAATAGAGCAAGCTCTAGAGAATTTGTCATTTACCTTTAAAAATTCAGCACCTCCTAGTATTCAATATATTCCCTCGATTCCAAATAGAAATGGATCTGAACCTGCAATTGAGAGAATTAGAGTTCCAATAAAACCAGCTTTAATTCAAGGTCAAATATCTTCTAGTAAATTAATGGTAATTAGAGAAATGAAATCAATCTTTAAACAAAACATTGAAGTAAATTCAGAATTTAATATTAAAGAAATATTAAAACCATTATCTGAAGAAGAATTGAATGCTCTGAGACTTAATGAAGAAGATTTGAAGAAAAAAGAAGAAAAAGCTATTCAAAACCAAATCAAAAGACTTAAAAAACTTAAGGATAAAGAAATTCTTTTAGAAGATTTAAAACCACCAGAATAATTCAGACCATTAAAATGGACAATCATTTTATTTCAAATAATAATGTCAACAATGTTATGTTGTATTATTTGCGGCATTAGTCCGAATACCTCTATCCCATCAACCAAAATGGCATTTGGGAATGCTTTTCTCATGATATTATATGCTCTGTTCACATCAGCATTGAGTAGAATACCTTTGGATGTTTTAAACAATCCTCTAGAAATTCTTTTTCCTATGTATTTATCATGATGTCCGATTTTTTCAAGATCTAAAAAACTGCATTTTGAAGTATGAGATTCATTAACAGTTAACACTTGAATTCCTTTTAATTGAGCTTTGTATTCGATTTGCCTCACTAATTTCAGGAAAGGGATTTAGACAAATTTCTGATTATTTATCTTTCCAATATTAATTTTATTCTTCCATCCATGATTATATCCAATTAAAATTGTTCCAATGTTATGCAAAGTGCAGTATTCAATTAGAGTTTTGGAGATTCGATGAAACAATGTGTTAAGTTTATTACTTCGAGTTAAATGAAGTTTTTGAATCCGTTTTGTATCAGCAAAATTACCCTTCCTATTTTCAATACTCCTATAA
>JAHPYZ010000029.1 GCA_019058425.1 Promethearchaeota archaeon | reverse complement strand
ATTAATAAAAAATTAAAAAAAATTATAAAAACAAGAGTTCTTTAATGAAATTATGAGAAAAGAAGATTTATTAAAGCCAGTGAATTCTGAATTAATTGGAAATTCCAGGAGTGATATTTTACAATCTCAAAAAAATAGCGCTCAAACGTTAAAAACAGGAACCACAACAGTTGGATTACTTTGCAAAGATGCGGTTATTTTAGGAACCGACAAAAGAGCATCGATGGCATATTTTGTATCAAGTAAAACAGCTGAAAAATTACATAAGATTCAAGATCACATGTATATGACAATTGCTGGCGGAGTAGCAGATGCCTTATACCTTGTTGATATTTTAAAAGCTGAAACTACCATTTTCCAATTAGGACATGAAAATAAACCAATTTTAGTTAAATCTGCAGGAAAGATGTTATCAAATATTTTATATCAAAATAAAATGTTCCCTTTTGAAGTTGGATTAATGTTAGGTGGAGTTACTGAAGAAGAAGGACCTACACTCTTAGCTATTAGCGCTTATGGTTCTATATTACCAGAAAAGTATTGTGCGGTAGGAAGTGGTCAAAATTTTTCTTATGGTGTGTTAGAAGCAAAGTATAAAGACAATTTAACTATTGAAGAGGGTAAAGAAATTATAAAAAAAGCAATTACTGCTTCAATGATTCGAGATATGGCCAGTGGGAATGGCATAGATATTGGTATAATCTATAAAGATAAACCTGCCGACCGAGAGTTCATACCGATCTAAATCTGTTCCTTTTTAAAATTTTTTCTCAAAAGTTCTCATCTTCTTATTTAAGTTTTATCCATTAGAGTATTTATTTAAAAAAATTTAAAAGAAAATATTTAATAAGATATTTAGCATAACTTTATAAAATTATATTATATATTCTTAAGCTAGAAGGATTATCTCTTAATAGAACTTGGGATTAAAAATTAAAATTTATACTAATCAATAGAAAATAAAAAAATAGCAATGTATCACAATGCCTTATGAAATTATAGTGGATTTATCACATAAAGAAAAACTAGAAGAATTTCCAGAGTTCGCCTTAGGAGAAGATGATTTTGAAATTAGTTACATTGATAAAAATGAAGGTCCTATAGAATTTGATATGCTTGAAGACTTTGATATTCTTTTCATAGGAAATATTCAACATTCTAAAGATAGGAAAGGAGATAAATTTTCTGTTGATGAATTGCGTGCAATTAAAAAATATGTTGGAGAAGGTGGAGGACTTCTTTTAACTAGTGGAGATGGGGGAGATAAAGATATACCCATGAAACAGGGCTCTATTAGAGTCTTATATAAAATGACTGGAGTCAGAAGATTTTGGAATGGTGTCATTCAAGAAGCACCTTCAAATTATCTCATTAAAAAGAAAAACATTTTGGTAACAGAATTATTTAATCATCCCATAACTGAAGGAATTTCAGAATTAGTCTTACCAAATTGCACCTTTTTTACACTTACAGAGGAGGAAGTAGAAGATTTAATCGTAACCTCTGAGAAAGCTGAATTTAGATATTATAGTGACGATGAAGTTGGTGCTTTGGGGCCAGTACCTATATGTGTTGTTTCTGATTTCTATAGCGGAAGATGTGTTACAATTGGTTCATCAGATTGGCTTCTAGAAGATGATTTCGGATTAGATGCTGGAGATAATCTTAAATTTCTATCTAATATTATCGAGTGGCTCTCTTTTGAGATTTAATTAATTTAACTCAATATAAATTATTAAAGTTTTGAGATATTAAACATATTATTTTAAAATCTTATCCTAGGATCCAGAATACCACAAAAAATATCAGTTATTAATGTAGTTAGGACAAATATTATTGTAATCACAAATACAATACCATTTAAAACCCAATAATCGGCGTATCTAATTGCGTCTACTAGAGTTAAACCTATTCCATATATTCCAAAAGTAGTTTCTACTAACACAGCTCCAGATAATAAGTATGCAAAATTTAATCCAATTATTGTTATTGTTGAAATAAGTGCATTTTTTAAAGCATGAGTACGAATTATGTCTTTCTCTTTACACCCCTTTGCTCGAGCCGTTCTCACATAATCTTGTTCCAACACCTCTAGCATGCTTGAGCGCGTTAGTCTGAGTATAGAAGCAAGTGTATTAAAAGATAAACAAAAAACAGGCAATGTTAGGTGCCATATATAGTCAACAGCTAAATAATGATATCCACCCATTAATGAGTCAATTAAGAAAAATCCAGTTATAAAAGGAGGATCTGGATATTGAATTTGTTTATAACCAACCATCGGAAAGATATTCAATATATAGCCGAAAGTATATTGTAATAACATGCCTAAAAAGAATACTGGTAATGAAACGCCTATTAATGCAACTCCCCTAAATAAAGTATCTCTGGCTTTATTTCTGTGAGTTGCTGAAATCACACCAATTCTAATTCCTAAATATGATGCTAGTAAGATTGCAAAAATTGAAAGATCTACAGTTCGAGGAAGGCGTCTTATTATAAGGTCCCATACTGGAGTTCCTCTAGAAATCGAGACGGAGAGCCCCCAATTCCCTTTAAATAAATCTGAAAAATATCTAAAGTATTGGATAATTATTGGTTGATCAAGACCTAATTCATGTCGCTGTTGTGCAATTAAAATTGGATTAATGTTAGGTGTATTTCGTGCTTGCAATAATGCTATGACAGGATCACCAGGCATCACTCTAGATAAAATAAAAGTTAGTGTTAAAACTCCAAAAATTACGGGAATAATTGAGAGGAGTCTTTTTAATATAAATCTAATCAGACTCATAATAATGGAACTTTATTTTTTTACTTTTAAATACTACTAAAACATAATGAGTTAGTTATAATATTAAGATTGTTTAAGTAAAGGTGATTTACCAAACTTTTATTAAATGATTTTGTGATTTTGATACCAAGAGAAAATTTGTCTATAATTTATTCCTAAGAACCATAGTTTTCATATTATTACAGAATTAAATATAAATAAACATTTTCTATACAGTAATATAGTTTAAAATATTTGATCTATTATGGTCTTTAGAGTTCTTCGACCGGATTCAATGACAGTTTGGCAAAACGAAGAAATAATTAAACGCTTTTCTAAATATAGAGGAATAATTGATGGAACGCAAATTGCACGATATTTACTCGCAAAAAGTATAAAATGTGATTTTGATTTAAGCGATCCCGTAGAAAAGCTTGAAGTACAACTAAAAGAGAAATCACTTGAATTTAATGAACTTCTTGATAAAGACTCAAAAATTTTGAAAGATCGTGTAGTTCAACAAATCAACTATATAACTCTCGCTGAAACGATTGCAATAAAATATTTAGTTAAGTGTGTTTTCTGTGAGAGACAGTGTGAAGCAAATCGTATAAGTGGTGAAAAAGGATTCTGTTTAATTTCAAAAGATTCTTATGTGTCATCCGCATTCCTTCATATGGGGGAAGAGCCTGTTCTTATCCCAAGTGGCACAATTTTTTTCCAAGGATGTAATTTTGGATGTGTTTTTTGTCAAAATTGTGATATTTCTCAAGCCTGGAAAGGAAAAAAAGATATTTCAGATATTTCTCAGAGAGTTAATACAATTCAATTGGCATCTATAGCTGAAAAACTTGTTGATAAAGGAGCAATAAATATTAATTATGTTGGAGGAGATCCTATTCCAAATATTCACACAATCGTAGGAAGCTTAAAATTTCAAAAATCTAACATCTGTCAATTATGGAATTCAAATTTCTTCTTAACAGATAAATCACTGTCATTAATTATTGATTTTATGGATTTCTGGTTACCCGATTTTAAATATGGCAATAATGAATGCGGAAAAAAATATTCTGGTATTGATAACTATTTTGATGTAATTGCTAGAAACCATAAACGAGTTCATGATGAAGGAAGTGGAGAAATTTGTATTAGACATTTAGTAATGCCAAACCACGTTGAATGCTGTTCTAAGCCAATATTAGATTATGTAGCAGAAGAACTCCCCAAGGCTGTAATGAATATCATGGGGCAATATAGACCTCAATATAAGGCATTTAACTATGAAGAAATTAATCGGAGACCAACATCCCATGAAATTCAAGAAGTTAGAGACTATGCAGATAAATTGGGGATTCTATGGAAACCAGTTTCTTAATTTATATAAGCTTATATGTTCTCTCAGTTAAATTCTTTTTCTGATAAAAGCCAAATTTTTCATAGAGCTTTAAAGCTCTTTCATTCTTGGCATCAACTGGTAGACTTATTCTATTACATCCTTTATCTCGAAGAAATTCGACTCTAGAAGCAAAAAGTGCACTTCCAATTCCACGGTGGTGATAACTAGGAAGAACCCCTAAAGTATTTATTGTTCCAATGAGCTCTTTATTAGGATTAAAATAACTCTGACAAAATCCAACAACTTTAGTATCTTCATAAGCAATAGCATAGCCAACAACATGATTTTCTTTAAATTTTTCATGCGTTCTTTTCCATTTCCCTACTTTTACGTCACTCCACAGGAAAGAATCCTTAAATGCCTCATTTATTACCTGAACCACACTTTTGTAATCATCGATCTCCTCTCGATTTCTTATATGAATCCCATGTGGTGTGTCTGGGGGGGTAAATCGATTATAATCATCTAAAAACAAAGTAAAATAGAAATGAATTGGTTTAAAACCTAACATTTCCAATTTGTCATTAAATTGCCTTGATAATTCTCCAGAAGTTGAAATATAGAGTTCTGGTATAGTATTTTTTTCTCCAAGATTCAATATTTCCTCAATTAACTCTCCTGGAAGCTCTGAATTAAGATATTCGATTTCCATACCATATATTACAAACCATTCGTCCTTAAAAAAAGGAAGTTGCATTATACTAGCAAAACCAAGAATGTCATCTTGCTCTTTTCCAAAGATCAGAGAATTTTGTTTTAAGTTCGGGTTACTACTCAAAATTACTGAAGCATAATCTTCATTAATTTCTATAGCTGCGGAATTTAGATGCCTTGACATTTTATTGTATAATTCTAATAAAGAAGAAAATTCAACAGTATCATCATAATTTCTAACATTAAATAATTTCGTACTCATGGATATATTAAATCAAACAGAATTATTTAATTATTACCATTCACATATTCTATATTTTAATTCAAAAAGATAAAAGTTTCAAGCCAGTATCATAAGGAATTCAGTATTTTAGTAAAATCTAAAAGTAATCAAATATTCTACAACTTAATTTTATGTGACTCTACTTTTAAAATTAAACTTTGTTGAGTTGAAATGTCTCTTAAACTAGAAGATGTCAAAGGTCTTGGTAAAAAAGTTGACACGTTAAAAGAAGCAGGAATAAATTCCGTAGAAAAATTAGCAAACTCGAAACTAGAAGATTTAACTGAGTTAAAAGGAATTGGGAAAGCCACAGCTGAAAAAATAATAGAAAGTGCTAAAGAACTATTACAACAAGGAAGTAAAGAAGGCGAAACAGAAGAAATTAAGAAGGAAGAAGATGAAGATAAGAAATTGCAAGAACAGATAAAAATATTAGAACAGAAGAAATCCAAATTACAAGGAAAGAAATTAGAAGAAGGCGATTTTGTTCTCGTTAATATAACTGCTCGAACCCAGAAAGGTCAGATTTTTAGAGTTTCCTCTGAAGAGGATGCAAAAAAAGCTAATATTTATGATGAAAATAGAGCACAGCAAGGATATTATGCTCCAGAATTCGTTATTGTGGGAAAACCAGGATTTGTAAATGAAGGTTTAACTGAAACTATAAAAGAAATGAACTTCTTTGAAAAAAAATCTGTTAGGATCCCCCCTACTAAAGCTTTTGGAAAACGAGATCCCCAAAAAATTGAAAGAATTGGGATAGCAAAATTTAGGAAATTAAATGAAGGAAAAAATCCTGAAATTGGAAAAGAATTTATTAAGCAATCTCAAGGGCAAACCCAGAGGGGTACAATAACAAATGTTCTACAAGGAAGAGTAATTATAGATTATAATCACCCTTTAGCGGGACAAAGTATTGATTATAATTTAGAAGCGATAGATAAAATCGAAGATTTTAATGAAAAGATTGAATACTTCATGATTAACAAAGGAATTCCGAAAGACAATATATCTGAGTTTCAAGTAAGTTATATTCCTAAGAGTAAAACTCTTGAGATTACTATTCCAAAAATGTTCCTTTTTCAAAATTTAACTTACGTCAAATTTGGCTTAGCAATGGATCTTCAAACTCATATGGCTGATGAAATAGATGATATTAAATTTATTGAGGTTTATGAAAAAATTCCTTTACCAACATCCCCCTCTGAGTCTGTTATGAAGAAGGTTGAGGAATTTAATAAAGAACAAAAAGAGAAGGATGAAAAATCAGAAAATGATTAAAATATGTTCTAATTAAGTTATCTCAAGCGTAGTTACTAGATCTCGTTTTTTCTTTTTCTTCAGTTTCTTATATTCAGCCTTTTTTTTCCGATAATGTATTCGTGATTGTTGATATTTCATTCTTCTTTTCAAAGATTTCCTTTTTTTCTTTAAATACTCCTTTCTAGCTTTCTTATATTCTTTTTTAGCTTTCTTATACTCCTTTTTGGTTTTTTTATATATTTTATATCTCTTCTTTATTTTATGTCGAAGATCTTTACTAATATCTCCTATTCCCAATTCATTTATTTGTTCTTTGAACTTATCAAAAGACTCAAATCTAATTACGATAAATCCCAATTCTCTAGCTGGAACTAGATTCCGAATTTTATCATCAATGAAAACACACTTTTTTGGTTTAGTGTCTAATTTATTTAAGACATATTTGTATTTATCCAAATCTGGTTTAATGAAACCAATTTCATTTGATAAGAATACATTATCGAAAATATCATAGAATCCCTTTAGATAATTCGATTTTGCATGGACATCATGAGTATTTGACATTAAACTTACAGTATAATCTGCTTGATGCAAGCGCTCTATTATTTCAGCCATTTTGGAGGATATATTTGTTACTTGGGAATATAAATCAAACCAAAGCTCAGTATAATATTCTATATTCACTTTTATGGGAGGTAATACCCCATCAAATTCTTGAAAAGGATAATAATATTTCTCAAAAATTAGTTGTAAAAATTCTTGAGTATCTATTCTTCCAGAACTTAAACCTCTTTTAATTTTTCTCATATAAGAATTCTCATCACGAGGAATAGATATGTTTAAATCTGACTCGATCATATCGAGTACATTCTTCAAAACAAAGGCTTTTTCAATTAATACTCCCCCAAAATCAAAAATGAAGTGTTTTATTTTATATAATCTGACTTTCTGTATTTCACCATAAATTATAGATTTAGTTAATTCTTTTTGAATACTCATCTTCAAGATTATGCAAGATAAAATTACTATTAATGATTATGGTAGTTTTTTACTTGTTTTAAGATTAAATCACAAATTGTTTTAACAGGGGGGATATTATCAATTTGCCACTGACTGAATTCAGGAAAAGTTCCTACATCAACAGTATATAATCTGTTACTATCGTGTTCTCTAATAAGATCTAAATGACCAAATAGTATTTTTCCATTAAAGTAATTTTTCCATCTTTTAATCAGGCTTTTTATATCATTTGGAGTTTTAATTTTTTCCATATCAGTATGCTCATTTGCTAAAGGAGCTTTAACTAAGGTACAAATAACATCATCTATAAAATATACATTATAATGTATACCTTCGATATATTTTTCTAAATATAATATTTTGTTATTCGCATCATATAACTCTTCAATGGATTCAATTATTCTAACTCCCCTACTTCCTGAACCCATAATAGGTTTCAAGATTAGAGGGAAATCTTTTGATTGAAGCTTATTTCTAAGCATTTCTGGATTGCCTAAATAAATATTAGGGATTAAAAAACCAAAGTTTTTAAGTAAAGAATGAGATTCTATTCGGTTTTTCTGTTGAAAAGAAATATGAGGATCTGGAATAACTCTGATATTATTTGCATCCAAATAATAACCAGCATAAATAAAAAATAGTGATTTTGATTTTTGAATATAAAAATCTTTATTCAAAAGGGATTCATTTATTATCAGATTTTCCAATGTATAGATTGAAACCTCATGTCCCTTACTCTCTAAGTAATCTTTTATCTTACCAGTCATCATTTTTGTTCTTTTTGATAAAATTCCAATATTCATCGAATGTTTAACCTCTACTTTTTTGCTTGTTCTAATAGAAAATCTGCAACAATTTTATGACCATCCTTCATATAGTTAAAATTTGGAGTACAGTTAATATCACTCAGAAAGAATTGATCATCACTCGATTTTAGAAAATCTAATGAAGTTACCTTTAAATCCATAACCTCCATTGCTTTAAAACAATATTCCTTTAATTCTGGAATTTCCTTTATTTCTTGTCTAGATTCTGTTTTATTGGGATTGATTAGTATTGGTAATTGCTTATAGAAATATACATTTTCCCCAATTCCATAAATTTTATATTCCCATTCACTTCTAATGAATCTTTGATAGTAAAGATAATTGTACTTTGTGTCAATTCCATCAACTTCTTCTAATGCTCTTTCATCTGCTACTTTAATATGGGTATTATTTTGATTGGTTATGGGAGTAAATTTATAATTTTTTTGATCAATAATGTTTTTTATAATAAAATCATTAAAAGGTGGTAAAAATCCTTCAGGGTTCAATGAAAAATCTGGTACTGGAATACCTGCTTTCTTTAGACAAGTACTATTAAGAAATCGATTTACGGATAACCAGACTGCTTTATAAGGATTAATTACAGGAATTGAAGTCTGTTCTTCAATTAATTTTGCTAAAGCTAGAACTAATGTGCCCTTTGCTTTAATGAAGAATATATCCTCATCAAAATGTAATTCAGAACTATTTAAAAGATACGATTCCTCGATATAAAGATTTACTCCTGCTACGGATCTTAAATATTCTAAGAATTCTGAAACCTTATAATTTAAATGGTAATTATCAATAATTATACCTACTTTTTTCAAGTTCTAACCTAAAAAGCCTATTTTATTGAACAATAATACTTTTCTTGATATTAATTAAATAACAAATATAAATAAAATTGATATGAGATCTAAAGCTCTGTTTATTCTTTGAACAAAATATAATGTAATATATTGACGTACAAATATCGTTATAAACAATTATATTTATATATCTTAATTAACTCATAATCTATCAAAAAATTAGGGTTTTTTGGGTGTCAAATAAGCTCAACAGATTCTACATTGGTTCCATTTGCAATCGTGATCTCGAAGTTTTCGAGAAGATCAAAAAATTCTGTAATAAAAACTATAATCTTTCTATTATAAACCTTTTAAAGAAAGGAACCAATAGTTTTAATGCTAAATATTTTAAGAAACAATTAAAAAGGTACCCTATTTCATTGATAATTGTTAAATTATTATCTGACAATTCAAATCAAGAAATTTACAGTACGATTCGTGAGATTGCTCCTACAATTCCTTTATTGAATACTTCAAGAGCCGTGAAGATGTGTGAAAGCAGAACTGAAATTTTTAAATTCATTGAGCAAAGAGTTAAGAAATTGAACATCCCTAAAACATATCATTCTTTAGATGAAGCTTATAATGCTTGTAATAATGGAACCAAGATTATCATAAAGCTTGATACCCATAACATACCAGATTTACCAAAAAATGATAGAATCATAGGAATTGTAAATAATTCTACCCAATTTGAGGAAACCGTAAACACCTATCAACAAAATGAATTATTTTTTCAAGAATACTTAGGTAATTCTGATTTAATATATAAAATATATGTAATTGATCGATGGGCTGTCTCTATTACATCTCATAATAGATTACATGAAGTTGATAATTTATCTCCCTTAGAATTAATCCATATTCGAGTACCAATTGAAAAACATTTAAAAAGAAGAATTTTAAGGTTAGGAAGAAAAATGGGTATGTCTGTATATGGAGTTGATTATGTTATAACTAAAGAAGGAGTACCTTATATTATCGACATTAATGATTTTCCAAGTTTTAGGAGGATTCCCGAAGCTGTGAGTTTAATATCAGATTATATCTATAACATTGTTCTAATTCAACAACAATTTACAAAAACTCTAGCAAAAGTTAGAGGTTAAAATAGAAAATAATATTTTATCTTTCTCTTTTGTTTTCTAAAAACTCTAATAATCGTGTTTTAGCAATATAATCATCTAATTGCTCTGGAGGGTGTTTCGCGAAAAATGAGCATGCAGATTCTAAAATACCTCCAATTTTTCTATCTTTTGCAATTTTACTTACTCTTATACAATCTGCTATTATTCCTGCTGAATTATTGCCATCTTCTACAAACATAGTAATATCAACTCGAACTGGAGCACCACCAAATACTCGACCCTCCAATCTCATATATGCTTCTTTTTGATTTTTTAAGAATGGTATATAATCTACAGCTGAAATTTGACAATTAACGGTATCCTTATTTTGAAGATTGGCAATGACGGCTTCAGTTTTTGATTGCCGTTTTCCTTCTTCATATCTTAATGATCCATTGGGCATGGGCGTTAATAGATTGCAAAAATCGCTCGAACCCCCCCAATCAAGTTGTATAGTGCTATCTAATATAGCTCCTCGCATAGGAAAGAGATTAGCTAAAGCTCGATGTATGATTGTAGCTCCAATTTGAGATTTTACATCATCTCCCATTAAAGATAAATGTGATTCTTCTGCTTTTTTAACAATTTCAGGATCTTTAACTACATGTGAAGGCATTCCATTCACAACACATGATCCTGCCTCAATTGCACTCTTAGCATAAAATTTTACAGCTTCATGCGAACCAGTTGGAAGTAGGATTACAGTAACGTCTATATTACGATTTTTTATTTCATTCATAATATCAGTTGGATTTTGATTATTATCTGTTGGTACTATATCTTTAATATTGCTATCTAAACCATCCATTATTGGACCTTTTATTACAGGAGCATTTAAAAAACTAGGCTCAAAAAGTTTCATATTGCAATTTGGTTCTATAAAAATTGCTTCACTCAAATCTCTACCAACTTTATTTGAATTAACATCAATTCCTAATACAAAATTGATGTCATTTATACTATATTGAGTAATTTCTGGAAGGATCCCAATAGTTTTGTCTGGATTTTTTTTATAGTTTTCAACACCTTGTACTAGAGCCGATGCTACATCACCAACTCCAACTATGGCAACATTAATTTTAGCCATGATATTTTGTTACAGAAGTTTCTAGTATTTAAATCATTTTAATCTGAATTTAGAAGTAAATATTTCAATAATGAATTTAAATCTATTTAAATAGATGAAGATGTTAAACTAAATAAGTTTAAGAATAGATAGTGCTTTAATATTGATTAATATGGCAAAAAAAGTAATAGTTTTTTCAGTAGTTCAAAACCATGATGTTATTCTGAAGGTTATTAATCAATTAAAACAAATAAAGGATTTTGAGTTAAAACTTCATGATCCAACAAAAGAATATTTCTGCCTTTCAGAAATGCCTCATTTCATAAGAAATGCTGAGAAAATAATTGTAAAGGTAAGGAATGAATGTTCTATTGATTTATTACATTTTGCTAAACTCTATAACATTCCTACATTGCACAATATCGATACAGTTTTAATGTGCAAGAATAAGATTGCTCTCGATTACGCTTTAAGGAAGACATTTAAAAATCATGAAGAAAATTTGGAAAAATTTGTAATCCCTAATTCATGGATACAAACACTTACGGATGTAGACAAGTTTAAAGAATGGGCATTAAAAAAGTTACCTTTAGTTATCAAAAGTCATTACCAACATGATAAATATAATAGATTTAACTTCCTTGTTCAAAAAATTGATGAAGTTGAAAAGTTTTGTGAAAGATATGAAAAATTTATATTCTATGACGTTTATGTTCAAGAATTTATAGAATGTGATGGGATTGAGCGAAAAGTATATGTAATAGGAGATAAAGCTTTTGGTATTAAACGAGAAAACCCAATTTATAAATATTTAAGAGAAAAACCCGATAATATAGATGTTAGCTTAATTGAGCGAGAAGAATTCGAAATTACAGAAGAAATCTACAAATTATCAAGGATATTATCTTCTGAGTTAAATCTGAAAATTTTTGGATTCGATTTAGTACAACCTATAGGGAAAGATAATTTTTATCTTATTGATTTAAATGATTTTCCTAGTTTTAGAGGAATTCCTAATATTGAAAATAAGCTAACAAATTATCTTAAGAATTATGCTCTAAGTCCTTAAGGAATTATCATTAATGGAACTATAATTAGGTACGCGACAATCCCATAAGAAACACAAAAGTATCCAAAACTAATTTTCTGAGCTATTCGGAGTAAAACTTCAATAGTTAAGTAGCCTACTAAAAAGCTTATTATAGTAATTAAAATAATTAAAAAAGGTGCTAATGTTCCAAAAACGGATCCTTCTCCAAAAATAATGTCAACAACAATTGAAGCAATAGCAACAGGTACAGACATTAGAAAAGTTAACCTTAACGCATTGTGTTGATTATAATCTTCTAACAAAACCGCTGATACAGTTACTCCAGAACGGGAAATTCCCGGTAAAATTGAGACTCCTTGAATTAGACCTGCCAAAAAACTATCTTTTCGGATATCTTTATGTTGAGCGTCTTCAAGAGTATTTTTTCCATATTTCTTTTTTGTCTTAAGTAAAATTATTCCAGTGATAATTAATAAACTTGAAACTACTAAAGTTATTAAGTCTCCTTGGAACGCAGTGAACGCTCCTGATATAATTATTCTGAATATAAAATAAAGCGGTAAAGCGATAATTCCTGTTCCTATTGTAGCATAAATTAGCCAGTTTCTTTTTTTTATGTCAATTTCTTCCACTATATATTTTTTAGGCAAGAAACTTTTAAAAATATTAATGAACTCTGTTCTAAATTTCAATAATACTGCTAAAGTTGTGCCTAGATGTAGCCAAATTGCTAAACTATATGCTTCTTGGGCAGAAATACCAAATAAATTCATAGCTAATATAAATGTTTGACCACTAGATGAAATTGGTAGCCATTCAAAAAAACCTTGTAAAATAGCGATTATTATATATCCTATCATTATTTAAAACTCATATCTATTTAATCCTTTCATTAAACAATTTATAATCTTATTGCGAGCTTCTCTAAAACCCTCAAGCTCTTTCATTGATGGGTCTTCAATATCACCATATTCTCCAGCAAATTCTTTTAATGTTAATATTTCTAAGCTATTTATATTAAAAATTTCATGGATTTCTTCTAAATGTTTTTCTGTTAAAGTGAGAATTAGATCAACATCCTCAAGAATTTCAGGATGTTTCTTTAAATCGATTGATAAAGAATTTTCTGATAATTTAATTCCTACCTCTTCCATAGCTAATCTTGCATCTATTGATATCAACATTCCATCTCTCGCATGAGATGATACTCCACATGACTTTACTCTTATGTCTAAATTTTGTTTTAAGAAAAAATCTTTAAGAAATCCTTCAGCCATACAACTTCTAGCTGTATTCACACTACAGACTATTAAAATTGATTTATATGGAAATTTATTTTTCATCATATGGATGAAAAGATAGATGTAAAAAAACTATTATTATTGCTTAAGACTCTCAATATTTAGGAATTTAATACCAGTTTTTTTCATAGTTTCTAGGGCTGTTTTTATATTTCCTTCTGGTACATCAACACCCCGAGTCAGATCTACTAAAAAGAAAACTTCATAGCCAAATTCAAATCCATCCATAGCAGTATAGTAGCAACAATAATCTAATGCTAATCCACATACAAAAAGTCTCTTGATTTTTTTTGAGTTTAAATATTCTCTCAAACCTGTTTCAGATTTTTTATCATTATCCTGAAAACCAGAATAACTATCCACTTTCGGATTCATCCCTTTTTTAATTATTTTATCAGCTAACTTCAAATTTAAATTCTTATGGAAGTTAGCTCCTTTAGTGCCCTGGACACAATGATCTGGCCATAATACTGGTCCTATCGCTCCATCTTCAGATGAAAATTCATCACCTGGTGATTTTCCCTTATGATTGCTAGCAAAAGATAAATGATTTTTAGGATGCCAGTCTTGCGTAAATACAATTTTGGCTTTATTCTTTTTAAAAACAATACCAATTTCATTAATTCCCTTAATAATTAAATCTCCTTCCTCAACAGGTAAAGATCCTCCTGGAATAAAATCATACTGCATGTCTACAATAATAAGCGCATCATTTTTATTAATTTCAAAACTCTTTTCAAAATCCAACTCTACCATAATAGGATCACAAGCAATTATTTATTGAATACAATAGATTATAGGAATAATTAAATCTTTTTATATAACAAATAACTAGAGTTAAACAAAATCCAAAATAAGATAGAGAAATAAACGATCCATTCAAATATCGCCATGATAGTAAAGACTCTTCTTCCAAATGCATAACAGATTTCTCTGAAATAATTGCAGAAGTTTGTTATAAAAAATGGAATCAAGTATACGACTAAAATGCCCCCAATTATATAACCTATTCTTACAGGGTATTTTGAGAACTTTATATTCTTTGCCATAGCTAGACTAAAAAGAATAAATACTGCGGCATTTCCTAACCAACCACATAAAGCAAAGAGTCCATGTAAAGACTTTATAAAGTCATTCACACCAGAAAAAGTTCCTGTAAGAGTGACGCAAATTGAGGAGAAAATACCCGATCCAACAGCAGCTTTCCTTAAGGTTTCATTAACATTATCATCTTTAACAGATCTGCCAAAATAGATAAAAAATTGTATTGCTAACAATCCTGAAATTATAAATCCTGTCCTTAAAAATATTCCCCCGCTTAAATCACCCAAAATACTTATAGATTGACGCCAAAAAACGTATTCAGGTGTTGTGAGTAGAGCAAGAGTATTTCCCAAGAATCCTACTGTAAATGCTACCAATCCAAATATATAGCCTGGTATATAGGTGAAAAGTTCATCATAAAATTTATTCACTTTCTCCATACTATTTTCCCTACATGTTATAATTTATAAAAATTTTCTTTATAATTTACATTCTTTTATTTTTGGAAGAGAAGCTTCCATTAGGTTAACTGAATTTTCTTATATAACATATAAGAAGGTATGATTAAATACCAGAGAATTACTGCAATTGTACCGATCCATTCTATCAATGGTAAAATTTCCATTATAAACCGTAAAAAAGGGAAAAGATGCAAAAAAAAGAGTATAATCAACAAGGCAAAAGTAAAAGAAACAAAAAAACCAAAATAACCTAGATACTCGGAATATTTTAAGTCTTTTATCATTAATATATTGTACATAGTAATATAACAAAATCCTAATCCCCAACTTGTTATAGCAGCTGTACCATGTAAATATTGCACTACTATATTTGAGCCACAAAACACGCCTAAAATTATAAAACTTATACAAGCAATATTAGCACATATATTAGCTCCAAAGATCAGTTTATAATTATTCTCCTTTTCATTGAAAGTCCTTCCAAGATAATTTACAAAAATCAAAGCAAATATGCCAGAAAAAACGTTTCCAAGATTAAAAAAAAACCCTCCAGGACCTAAACATAATGCACTTACTGCCATTTCCATAAAATTGTATTCAGGAAACATTGCAAGTGCTATAATATCTCCTAAAATACCAGAAAATATCGAAAATAGCCCAAAAAGGCTTCCCGGAATAACATTGTTTAATTTTTCGATGAAAATATCAATTTTCCCCATTATTTCCTATTTAAAAAAATTAATTTGATTTTGTTACGAATTCAAGGATTTATGCTCAATAAATACTCAAGGAATTCTTAATACTAAAAATAAAAAAAGAAATAAAATAAGGATTTCGAAAACTATTGATACTAATTAGATCTTGGTAATTTTACTGTAAAAGTTGAACCCATATTTTTCCCTTCAGATTCCACTATTAACTTACCATTATGAAGTTCCACGATTTCTTTTGATATGTATAAACCTAAACCTGAACCCTCAGTTTCAATTTCTACTCCTTTACTAGTTGTAGCAATTTTTCCGAATTTTTGAAATAAAGACTTCAATTCTTTTTGAGTTAAACCAATACCGGTATCTTTAATAGAAAATTCTTTCCATTGATCATTTTCATTCAAACTAATATAGATATTACCTTTAGGTGGAGTATATTTTATGGCATTAGAAAGTAGGTTAATGATTACCTGTTCTATTCTAGTCTTATCAATTTTTATAATAAATTCATCAGGAACCTCAATTTTCATTTTAATATTCCTTCTAATTGCCCATTGGTTTAAATCATCGCAACAATCATTTATTATTTCAACGAGATTTTCATCTTGCAAATTCAAATCCAATTTACCAGATTCTACTCTTGATACATCTAATAAGTTTTCAATTAAGTGTCTTAATTTTTGAGTTCCTCTGTGTATTATTTCAATTAATTTTAACATTTCAGGGTTAAATTTATCTTTGAATTCTTTTACTAATAATTGGGATGCTCCATATATAGAACTCAAGGGTGTCTTTAATTCATGTGAAGCTCTCATTACCAATTCGCTTTTTATTTTACTGATCTCCATTAATTTTCTATTATCTTCAAGAATTACATTCTCAGCTTTTTTCCTTTCAGTAACATCTCTTGAAATTATAAAAAATTTATTATTCCCATCTTTATCGATAAATTGATTTCCATTGGTTTCTATAATAATATAATGCCCAAGTTTGTGCTTTACTCTCGCTTCTATTGAATTATCACTCTTCTTATTTGATTTGAAAAAATCTTTATTCATCCTCTTACGGTCATCTGGATGAATTAACTCAAGACCATTCTTTCCAATTAATTCATCAGATCTATATCCTAAAATGTTTAATAAAGGTTTCTTATTAATAAATTCAACCTCAAAATCCTCATTAAATATAGAAATTAAATCATTAGCATTTTCAGAGATCAAACGATTTATTTCTTCTGACTCTTTTAATTTTTGCTCAATAATAGTCCGAGCTGTGATATCTCTTATAGTAACAATAAATCTTTCCGTCTTGTTTATAATAACATATTTTCCTAACGCTGAACAAAATATTATATCTCCATTTTTATGCAATAGTTTATATTTAGGAACAGAAATCAGTTCCTGTGTTTGAAGTGCCTTTTTCATTGATTCTGCAATTATTGGTACATCCTTAGGGTGTATATATTTTAGAGCATTCTTTCCTATAAGTTCTGTAGGATGATAACCCATGATTTCATAACATTGAGGGCTAACGTAAGTTACGGTTCCTTTCAAATCAATTTCGAGTATAATCTCGGTAAGATTATTAATCAAATTTCGATATTTTTCTTCTGATTCTGTTAATTGTTTTTTATTTCTTTCAGCTTTTCTTTGCACATTAATTTCCTCAATATTATCTTTCATAGATAGATGATATTACATAGATTTGTATATTTGACTAACCCCGTATATATTTTTTCTTTAAAGAAAAAAGTTATTGATCTCTAAAAATCTGCCTTTTCAAATACAAACTCTATAATAAACACAAAAATTCATAGTTATATTTATATTCGATATATTGATTTGTACTATATATTCGAACGAAATAAGGTTACAGCTTGTTTTCAAAAAGTTTTAATTATTAACCCAAATTATTTTTATATATATTTCTGTGGTAAAAAGATAAATAGTGGTACATCTACAAAAAAATTGCGCTCGTGGTGTAGTGGTAACATTTTTGCTTCCCAAGCAAGCGTCCCGGGTTCAATTCCCGGCGGGCGCATCTTAAAATCCGTGCTAAATCAATAAAAAGTAAAATCACTATAAATTAATAGTTATAGCATAAACTATTTCTGAAAAAAAGTAAATAAACTCAAATATTAATTCAGTTTCCTAAATTTTCGAAATTTATATTTGTAGGCAAAGAGCTATTTTCAATTTCTTGACATAATTCAGAAATATCACCAAATAAAGTAGCAACTCTTTCAAAAGTTCCATTCTCTCTATATTTCTTCGCTTCTTTCATTTTTAAGAAGTGTGGTATTAATGGTTTAAATATTTCTAGAATTTCATATACATCATTGAGTATGCTTTTACATAACACGATTTTTTTATTAATATCATCTTCTTTTGTAATCATTTCTGATCTCACTTATAAATTTGAATTTAGTTATTTAAATTTATATTATACTTTAACTTATAAATGCTTTCGGTTTTATTTTAAAAAAAGGATATTTACATACAAAAATATTATGGTAAATATCTTTAAACACTTTTTGTGGCAAAATTGTGAAAGCCAATAATTTTTTGATATTAAATTTTTGAGATTTAAATAAAAAGTTGTTCAATTGAAACTCTATTTTTTATCAATAAATTCTTTTTTTAATAGTTTTGTGAGTAAAAAGTCTAATAGAAGATTAAACTAATTTCGCAATTTTTTTCAAAAGATCTCGGAGATGTAAATTACCCATACCAAATTTTACTCGAAAAGAAAACATCAAAACAAGATTAAGCTTCATTCCATTGATTTCCATAAACTTTGATATAAACTTCTCGTTATTTTCAAGTTCGAGGTACATTTTCTTCAAACTAATTAAATTTTTTTCACTTCTAACCTCAAACTCTCTAATTGTGTTAAATAATGTTGTTTGAGGTAGGGATGAATATAATACCTTTCCTTCAGTGGTGAATATTCCACTGCCAATTACTTCTTTATCATCCACACTGTCTCTTAATAATTTAATTATGTTCTGAAAGATTGGTTGGGAAGAAAAGTCTTTTGTATCATCTTTACGGTCACTACTTTCGTAAAACTCCATATGAGAAAACTCAAAATCTACAGTTTGATAACCCCTTACAACGAAGTTTTTGTCAACGAACGCTTGAAAACTATGGTCACAACATAATTTTGATGGAATCGAGATTGTAGTCAATTGTTTGCTCTGATTAATAACTTTCATTGGAATATTTAGTTTTTTATTAATCGAACATATTGGACACCTTATCAGAATTTCTTTTACTAATTTATTGGTTTGTAGATTAGATTTTTCTTGAATAATCAGAATACCTCTTCTATATATTTTTAAAGGATGTATAAAATGTCCAATATCACAATTTTCTTTTTGTGTTCAAAATAGTTATTTATGAATACTATAAAATATCTTGAATGAAATTTAACACTCAAAATTTTTTTTATTTATGTAATTTTTTTGAAATATTTAAATCTTTGTTATAGGTAATATCTTAATACATGAATCAAATTATAAGGTTATATTTAAAAATAAAACTCGAAATCATTCATTTGAATAAATCCTATTTAATTTTTAATGAATGATAAAAATAATGTGTATGTGTGCGTGATAACAATTTATGATAAAAATAAATTTAAATATAATTAAGATATAAGTTTTTTAGTTCATAATTTAGAAAAATACTAAAAAATCAAATATATATCAACTATTTTACATCAAAAAATGCTTTATTGTGTAACGTATTTGATATCAAGAAAAGTAATATTATCAAAAACCAAGGTTACCAATTGACTACATAGAACTTGTATAAAACACGCATGAAGAAAATATGATAGCTATGAACAAAGCTAATAGTGATCAAAGTATTAATAATCCGAACAAAATCCAAATGTTGGGTTATGGGTTAATTTCAATCTCAGACATTGATACAGAAGGAAACTTCGATATAATATTTCAAAAGGGAATAGGTATGCCACTTATACAAAATATCACAGAGTTATATAAGAATGAGATAATTACTAAAAAACAAGGGAATTCTATTATCCCTTTAGATAATTTTACAATTTTCATTCAATATTTTAAAAAAGAGGAAAACAGTATTTCTGTAATACTATATATGGAAGAGAAAGAGCGTTCAGTTAATTTCCCAAAGCTATATTTCATTTCAAAAAAAATTAATAAGAAAATTCTTTCAAACGCTCCTATCGTAGAAATAACTCAAATTTTCGAATCTGAAATTGAAATACCAAAGACTAATGGGATTATTGCAATTTTTATAATTGGATCCACTGGAAGTCCTTTAATTTCTAAAATTAATAAAAGTCGTTCTAATATAGCAGATCATGAAGTACACATAGGTGGATTTATTTCTGCTCTATTATCATTTTCAAATACTATAATTGGGGAAGAAACAGGTGCAAAATTAAAAGAGATAAACTTTGGGAATCAACAATTCTATGTTATATCAAAAAGTAATGTTATTTTTGCGTTTTTAGTTGAGAATATGAATTCTTTACTGCAAAGATATATGTATCTTATTGCAGATGAATTTCTTTATCAGTATCGAGATTATTTAAAAGAATTTAATGGAGATATTACTCCATTTAACAAATTTGAAAGTAATATTAACCAATATTTTATAATTTAAAGAACAGAGGTAAGTAAAATATGTCTTATAAACAAGAATATGAAGGAAAAGATCAAGTATCGATTCTTTCCTTTCAAGTCGGTTGGGAAGAATTCGTCGTTGACCTTTATGATGTAAAAGAGATACTTCAGGCGGGTCAAATAAGAAAATTGCCAAAAGCCTTGGACTACATAGACGGCATCTATAATTATAGAGGTGAGATTATCCACATAGTTAATCTCAAGAAAAAATTGAATTTGGATGAATATGTTCTTTATCAATCAAAATATGAAGAACAAGAAAAAGATCTTAGTACCGCGAAAAAATTCATCATTATTCTAAAAGTAGATAATGATCTGGTTGGATTTTATGTTGATCAAATTATCAGCATTGATCATGTTGATCCAGCCGAGATTGTTGGATTAAGTCCAATTTTCCAGACAAGCGTAGCGATGGAATTTATAAAAGGAATAATTAAATTTGAAGATCGTCCAAGAATAATACTTAATTTAAACAAGATCTTTAATGAAGTTGAAAAATTCAGAATCCAACAAGATTTATCATCATTAACATAAAATGAAATAAAAAGGAGTTGATCAAATGACAAAAAATGATAAAAAGAAGGTTTTGATTGTTGATGACGCCCAGTTTACTCGCAATATGCTAAAAAATATAATTAATAAGATTGAGCAAATTGAAGTGATTGGCGAAGCCTCAAATGGAGTAGAAGCAATTTCTTTATATAAAAAATTAAATCCTGATTTGGTAACTATGGATTTAGTAATGCCTGAAAAGGGTGGAATTGAAGCTACTGAAGAGATTTTGAAAATTAATTCAAATGCCATGATTGTTGTAGTATCTGCACTCGGTCAAGAAGCATTAGTTCTTGAAGCTGCGAAAAAAGGGGCGAAAGATTTCATCCAAAAACCATTCAAAACTGAACAAATCTTAGAGGTTATGGACCGCATACTTAAAAATAAAAAAGCATAGTAGTAAAAAATAAAAAGAAAATAAGGTGATTAAATGTCATCTAAAGACGATATAAAGTTATTCATAAGTGAAGCAGAGGATCTGATTCAAAAAACAGAAGATGAAATTTTAAAATTGGAGGAAAATCCAAAAAATTTGAAACCAATTCAGGAACTTTTTTTCACTTTTCATGCACTTAAGGGATTAACAGCAATGGCTGGTTTTGACAACCTGTCTAAATTTTGCCATCATTTCGAATCTTTCTTACAAAATGCAAAGGATAAGAAAGTCTCTCCCAATAAAAAGGAAAATTTCATTGAAATGCTTTTTGAAAGTCTTGACGTATTTAGAAATGTACTTAAGAGAGTAAGAAAAGGAGATCTAAGTGATATCGATGATAAATTTGTTGAGGATATAAAAAATAGTTTTGAAAGTTTTGAAACTGAATATGATATCACCTTTATTAAGCCTTTAAATACCGAAGAAATTACTGAGGTTCTTAAACAAAAACAAAATAAGGCATTTAAAATTTATATACGACTTGAAGATACTTGTGTTTTTAAGAAAGTTAGACTATTCATAATTTTTAGAGCTCTTAATGAAACCGGTAGCATCTGTTGGACTGATCCTGCACCCGAAGAATTAGAAAAGGCTACCCTCAAAAGTGAGTTCGAAATATACTTCATCACGAACAAAAACAAGGTTGACATCTCTAACATTTTAGATGAAATTCTTGAAATAGAAAGTACAGTTATTTCTCTATTAAATCCAGCAGAATTCAAAAAAATGATATTAGAGAATATACAAAAATGGGAAAGTGCGAAAGCAGAAACTGAAAGTGACGTATATTATGAGGGAGATTATGAAGAAGATGGAACTAATGTTGAAGAACTAGAGAGAGTTTCTCAAATTGTAGGTGATTTTTCTGAAGATACTCTAAAAATTACTAGTGTGAAAGTTAATATAGAGTATCTTGAAGAATTAATGAATTATTTTGGAGAATTAGTAATAATGAAGAATCATATTAGTCAACTTTTGAAAGAGAAACAAGATAGAACAATCGTAAGACTAGTCGATAAAATGGATAAACCTTTCCTGGATATTCAAGAAATTCTTTTTAGGCTGAAACTAGTTAGGGTTGATTCAACATTTAGAAAGTACAAAAGACTTGTACGTGATGTGGCAAATGAAACTGGTAAAAAAATCAAATTAATTCTTGAAGGAATAAATGTCGAAATTGATAGAAAAATTTTGGAAGAAATTAATTCTCCATTGGTTCAGTTAATAAGAAATGCGATTTATCACGGAATTGAGTCACCAAAAGAACGGATTACAAGAAGAAAAAATGAAATTGGTACATTGAAGTTGAAAACCTTCAGAAGAGCGGGATCAATATATATTGAAGTGCAAGATGATGGTGCTGGGATCAATTATGATAAAATAAGAGAAAAGATTGTAAGAAAAGGTTACTATGAAACTAAAGAAGCTGAAGAATTGAGTAATGAGGAACTACATCGATTTATTCTGATGCCAGGATTTTCTACACTTTCAGACGCGGACATACTTTCGGGTAGAGGTATGGGTTTAGCAATAGTGGCTGAAAAGATAAAAGAACTCGGTGGAGCCTTTACTATTCAATCGAAACCGGGTTTTGGTACAAAATTTACAATCGTAGTTCCATTTACTAGAGCTATACTAAGAGCCCAATTAATCCAGATCGCTGATGATTTATTTGCTATTCCAACTGAAAATATAAAACAAATCTACTTTTTTAATCAAAACCAAGTTGAATACGTTGATGGAAATCAGTTTTATAAAATAGATTCAAATGTCGTCCCTTTAATTCACTTAAATGAGCATTTAAAGATGAAAGAATATAATGGAAACTCTCATAAGAAAATTGCTATATTATGCCAAAGAGATGAAGATAATTCAGCAGTTTTTGTAGCAGATAAACAGCTTCAGCAATTAGATGTAGTTGTAAAACCTTTCAAATCCAGTTATTCAGATTCTCGCGATATTTTAGGTTCCACAATTACAGGGGAAGGTGGAATATGTCTAATACTTGATGTATTAAGCATTATTTCTAACAAACTCAATGAAAGTATAATTTCTAACTTAAATAATTAATAATTTTTTTAAACAAATCAAAGATTTATCAAAAGAAGAAAAATTTGGAGGAAAATAAAAATGGGTTTTAAAAAAATAGATCATGACGAATTAAAGACTAAAATTGGCCAAAATTTTCTTGGTATCCCAATAAGAGAAGGAGGTAAATTAGTCCATAAAAGTCAAAGAGAGAAAAAAATTGAATCAAGCTACACAGGTTCATTATCAGAAGTATTGATTTTAAATGAAGAATTTATGGAATTTCAATACAATGGTAGTGGAAAACGAATGAGTGTAAACGGTAATGGAACTATCTCAATATTTAATAATTCTGTAAAGGACAGAATATGGGATTCAAATTTAAAATTCTCTGGTTCACAATTCAATAATCAAAAAGAAGAAAATAATATAGATTTAGGGATTTTTGAACCAAGTTCAAATAAGGTATTAAAATATGAAATTGTGAATTCAGATGATTTACCTGATTTAATAAAATTGAGTGAAGATATTAAAGTTCTAAATAACGATATTAAACTTTTTACTGATTATAATGAAGTACTGACTGATGATGAAATACTGAAAATCGACAGTCCACTAAATTATCTACTTCTATTAGGAAAGGAAAATAAAGTGAGATTCTCCATTACATTAGTAAATGTTTCAAACTCAATATTAGAAAAAATAAAATTTAAGAAATTATTTGCCACGGGTTTCTCTAATTTTGAATTTAAAAGTACGAAATCAAGGGATTTTAAAGTTAATCGAAGGGTTGTTGAATGCTCTTTAAACAGTCTAAATCCTGGAGAAGAAGTGCAAATAATTATACATGCAAATGTTTTACCAAAAAAGAAAGAAGATATCAAGACTGGAAAAATAGAGCTTACTTTTAATTTAACAAATAAGGTACTATCAGGAGTAAGTTTAAATCACTTTTCCGCCTATTCACATGCAATGCATGCTATAAAGAAAACAGAGAAAAATCATGCTCCAAATCACTGGGATTGTTCGCTAATTTTTGAAAACCGTAGTGATTTTAAAATGAAATTAAAAACGATTCAAGTCTACGATGAGACTAAATCAAATAAATTACTCGATTTAGATTTTAACGGTACAAATAATACAACTATAAATCCTCGTGGAAAGTATAAAACAGGAGACTTTGATTTTATAAGTGAAAAAGAACCAACATTTTCCAGAAAAGTAGAATATTCAGTTGATTATAAAACTGAAAGTAATTCGATGATTAATTCAAAATTTGATGATAGTAATTTTAAAGTTGTCAATATTGATATAAAGAAGAATTTATCTGAAAATGATATTAAATCATTTGAAGAAACGAAACTTAATGCTAACATAATTATTAGCAACCAAGGGACTGTTCCAATTAAAGGACTTCGAATACTTGAGAGAATACCAGAAGATTTCTTACCTTCAAGAAATATAGCTGACTATACATTATATAAGTCATCTGGTAAGATAGAATTTGAAGATATTGAATTAACCCTAAATCCGGATGATGAAGATCCTTCCCATGAACATACTATTGAAATGAATATTAATTTAAAAAACAATGGTTCGAATCCAGCAGTTGGGGTAGAAGATTTCTTAGAATTGAAATATCCACTGACAGCTATAACGCCTGATTACAAAAAGGATTATGATTTCCCACTTGAAGTACAATCACTCTATCCAAAATATGAAAAATATAATGAAAAAGGATTAAGAGTCTTTTATACAATTGTAGATGATTACAACACACTAGATAAAACTACTCTAAAAATTTCACATAGAAGACGGAAGCTATTAATTGGTAAAGAAATATTTCCTGGAAGAACTAGTAATGAATTTGCTATTTATATTGTAGCTAGAAATGGTTCTAATACTAAAATTAGTGAAGTAGACATTACTGATACTTTTCCAGATTCTTTTGAACTTATCTCATCGAATGCGGATCATAAACTTAGTAAATCTAAAAGTAATGGATCACAAAAAATATCTTTTACTATTGATACTATTCTGCCATATCAGGAAAAGGAAATCATGTATTATCTAAAAACAATAAGTGGAAAAGATGTAAAACAATCAGAATTAGAATCATTTTTCATAGGATAAAAAAAGAAAAAAGAAGGAGGATTTAAATGAAACTAAAGTATTTTGATCTGATGGATGATAAATCAAAAGAATATCTTTTGTATCTTAGCGAACAAATCTTACCAGAATTCACTGAAAATGAATATAAAATTTTCATTGAAAAACTTGCGGTAAAAGCCACGAAAGAAAAAAAGAGTTCTAAATCAAATTCAAGTTCTGGCTATGTTAATATTAGTGAAAATAATCAAAAGCCTGTTGATTTATCGAAATTAAACATAGAAAAATTAAAAATTTTATTTCAGATTTTTATTAGTAGAGAAAGAAATGATAAAGTTGCTATAAAGTGGCGTTTTTATCAATATATTAAGTATATAATGGAATTAAATTTAAAAACAGTAAAAATCAATATAGATCCTAATCCAGATCTAGTAATTGATTTTATTATTAAAACAGAAGAAAATGAAATAATTCTTGCTTTATGCTGTGATATTTTAGAGTTAGATGACTATAAGAACGCCCTAAAAAATATTAATGAATTTGTAAAAAAAGAAAATTTAATTCCTGATCGAATAATTTTTGCTACTGGTAAATCTTTCCGTAATATACCAATTGATTCAGCTATAAAAATTGTGAATAATGAAGTAATACCAGAATTATGGATCGAATGGACTGAAGAAAGCTGTCCTTTTAATAAAGAAGATCTAATAATTGTTAATAATTCAGAATTAAAAATCGCTGGATTTAATTTCAGTAGCACAGATGACCTACTTAATTATGTATATACATATACTGAGGGAGGTCAAATTTCACTTTATAGACAAATAGATTTCTTTACCGAAACAAGTGAAGATGAGCCTGAAGTGGAATTATTCTGGAAAGGAATCATATTAAAATAAAGAGGTAATGAAGATGTTAAAAACCGAAACAAAAAATATTGAATATGGAGATAGCTTGAATGTAGTGATATTAGAAGTCCTTGATGAAAAATTTCTCATTGAAGTTGAAAGTGTTAAAGAGATTTATGTTCCAGGAGAATCGATTATCCCTGTTCCATTAACAGAAAAATCAATTGTTGGTATTATAAACATTCGAGGGGAAATTTATTCAATAATATCATTAAGGCATAATATTTCTGATAAAGATGTTGATTATGGATTAAGTGACCATTCAAGAGTCTTATTATTAGAATACAATGATCTAAAAATCGCACTTCTAGTTGATGCTGTTATTGGTGTGAAAGATATTCCTCTCTCCGTTTTTAGAAAACAAGGGGCTATTGTAAAAACAAATATTAATTTTAGCTTGATTAAATTAACTGGTGTTTTTCAGGATGAATCTCTTATCTTGTTAGATTTAGATGCTTTAATTCAACCCTATATTAAAACTATGGATAGAAAAATTGAACAAAAAGTAGAAATAACGCCACAAGATTTAGAACGTCCTAAAGTGAAACCAAAAGTTGCTCCCAAGCCCAAAGTTGAATCCACAGTTGTTGTTCCTCAAGAAATTAAAATATCAAAGAGCTTAACACCAATTCCAGAGGAATTAACCCAAAAAGATGTTGCACTAACAGAAGAACAACAAGATACACTTAAAGAGATAGGAAATATTGGAACTGGAAACGCCGTCACAGCTTTATCTCGGTTAGTAAAAAAGAAAATTGACGTAACCTTAACTGATGTAGGAATTGTACCTCTTAATGAATTACCTACTCAATTTGGGGGAGCTAAAGAGAAAGTTTGCGGAATTTTTTGCCATATTGATGAGCCATCTCAAGCAACCATCTTAAATATTTTCGAGATGACACCATTGATGAAAATGATTGCAGACTTGGCAGGAAATAAATCCAAAATTGATCCAACTAAAGTTAAAACGAAGAAAGATCTAGATGAATTTGCAGTTTCTACAATTGTAGAAATGGGAAATATTATGGCAGGTCATTATGCTTCAGCATTGGCAGATTTATTAGATACAAAATTAATGATTGATATTCCTGAATTTACGATGAGTCAAGCTGGAGAAATTGGAGAATTTCTTTCAAAAGAGCTGAAATCAGTTGCTGAGTTTTTCATAATAATAAAAACTTCTATAAAAGTAGCTGAATTGAAACTTAAAGGTATGTTCTTCTTTATTCCAGATCTTGGGACATTAAAAACATTTTTCAATAAACTTGGTATAGAGCATGAAATTGCTCTTAAGGCAGAAAGTACAAAGAAATTGCCTGAAAGTATTAAAGTTTCTCAAATAGATCTGACTGAAGTTCAAAGAGATGCTTTGCAAGAAGTAGGCAACATTGGTGCAGGGAATGCGGCGAATGCATTAGCTCAAATGATTAACAAGAGAGTTGATATAAACATTCCTTCTGTAGAAATGGTTGAGTTAGATGAATATGCCGATAATATCAGTAAAAAGAATGAAAGACTCTTAGTTGCTTGGAGTAATGTTGTTGGTAAAACAAGAGCTACAGTCTTAACACTTTTTAATATAAAAGATGCTGTTGATATAACCTCAATAATAGTAGATGACCCCGAAAAGAAACAAATAGATCTGAGAAAGAGAATTGAGAAAGCATCTGATTTTCCAGAACTTTATCATAGTGCTATCTCTGAATTAGGACATATCTTAGGGAGTCATTATGTGAGCGCAATAGGAGATTTATTAGGCTTACGTTTGATGACAGAGCCTCCAGACGTATCCATCGACAAGGGAAACACGCTCTTCAATATACTGAAGGAAGAGATTGGGTTACTAAAGAGACTTTCTCTTGTGATTACAACGAACGTGATTATTACTGATATAAAAATCACAGGGACATTTCTATTCATCCCAAACTTAGAGACATTACATGAATTATTAGATGCACTTCTTAGATTTTATTCATAAACAAAAAATCTAAGAAATCCAAATTTTATAATTTTTTAATATTTTAAAAAAAGAATAAGAATATCCAAATTAAATAGAAGAATTAAATATACTAATAAAAAGCTAAAGGGCTCAATAGAATATGTTAAAAAGCAGTTACTTCGATTATATCTATAAAGTCGATGGAGAAACAGTAAAACTGAGACCCGAGAAAATATTTGAGCCTAAGGGTGTGTATTTGATTGTCGATAAAGAGTTTAAATTAATTTGGATATGGGCAGGAAGTCAATCCCGCTTATTTCATAGATATATGGCCGCAAATTGGGCTGGAAAGCTTAAAACTAAGAAAAAGTTTTATAATTTCAAATATGAAGTAATTAAGCAAGGAATTGAACCTACTGATTTTCATATAATTTTTAATGAAATTAGCGAGAAAAGAGCTGATCTCGAATATCCTGGACAGTCTAGAAGTACGTTTGATAATAGAACAAAAGCTTATGGTTCATCTATTTCTACAAATCAGATGATTACGCAAGAAATATCACAAGGAAATATATCGTTATCAAAATCAGTAAAATCTCGTATTAGTAAAATTTTATCTGAAATTAAAGAAATTCAAATGCATATAAAGTATTCCATGGATCATATCGCACAACGTTTTGCTGAAATTGAAAAAATATTGGAAAAATAACGTGTTTAGAAGTGATACATATTGATGATATTAGATTTGATTCGGATTATTATGGTCCTCTAATTCACTTTTTAATGAATACTACTGGATTGAATTTGGATTATTATCGAAAAAATTTTATTGAAAAAAGAATCAAATCAAGAATGATTCGTGTTAATTGCGATACTGTTGAATCTTATTACAATTATCTATTAGAAAACACTTCAGAAACCAATAAATTTTTTGATTGTTTTAATATTAACTATTCAGTTTTTTTTAGAAATTTTGAAGTATTTCAACAATTTGAAAAAATTCTGTTATCATCTCTGTATTTATCAATTGGAGATATTTTAAGTGATTTAACTCCTAATCCAGAAAGACAATATCAAAAAATATCAAAAAAAAAATCTCATAATCATCAAAATCAAAAAAAGAATATAAGAAAAGCTAGAGAAAATTTTATTAATCAGACTTTATACAAGACTTCTTTACACAAAAAGATATGGAATTCTTCAGGATCTGAGAAATGTATTAATATTTGGTCATGTCCATGTGCTAATGGTGAAGAACCTTATTCAATAGCTATGATTTTAGATAATCTAAAAAGTCAAATTCCTAAATTTCCCCAATTTAGAATTATAGCATCAGATATAGATTATGAAGCTATCAATAGAGCAAAAATAGGGATATACAATGAAGATTCTACAAAAAATGTTTCAGAATTTTATGAAAATAAATATTTTAAAAAAGAAAATGAAAATTTTGGATTTATTTATTCAATAAAAAACCAAATTAAGAAACAAGTTGAATTTATTGAAGAAGATGTTACAAGAGGTCATCAAACATCTTTAAAGTATGATATAATCTTTTGTCGATACCTCTTGATTTATATTAGTAGAAAAACACGTGAAGATTTTTTAAATATTCTTAAAAGCAGATTGAATCCAGGCGGTTTGTTAATCCTAGGGAAAACTGAAGCTTTGAATAACTTCCAAGATAATTTAAAACTGATTGATTCATATAATCGAATATATTTAAAAGAGGGTGGCTTAAATATCAATTAAAGTTCTTGTGGCAGAAGATTCAAGTTTTCAAAGAAAAATTATATCTGATATTTTACTAACAAACGAAGAAATTGGATATGTAGAACTTGCTAGAAATGGAAGAGAAGCAATTGAAAAAGTTGAAACCTTTAATCCTGATGTTTTAATTTTAGATCTAATGATGCCAGAAATTGATGGTATAGAGGTATTCAAATTCCTATCAGAACATTATCCAATCCCTACGATAATATTTTCATCTACAAATCCAGAAACTTTAGATGAGTCTATTCAAGCTTTACTTCTGGGAGCTTTTGATTTTATTGTAAAACCAAAAGGTTTATGGCAAGAAGAATTCCCGAAATTAAAAGAAAAACTAATCTTTAGCACATTGTATGCTGGAAAGATCAAAAAAACTTATGAAAAACGAAATGTATTAATTAAGAAATCCGTTGATAAATTTCCCGCTTTAGAAACCCCTAATGAGCAATATTCCAAGAGTATAAAGACAAAATCAAAAATAGTTACTACTCCAAGAGTTAATATTTCTAAAAACAAAGTATCCCAATCTAACGCAATAGTTATTGGAACCAGTACTGGTGGTCCAAGAACTTTAAAATCAATATTAAAAGATATCCCTAAAGATTTTAAAAGCCCCATTTTAATAGTTCAACATCTAGATCCATTTTTCATGAAGGAACTTTCAAAATCTTTAAATCAAATTTGCAAAATCGAAGTTAAAATCCCTGTGAATGGAGAAAAAATTCTTCCGGGAGTCGCTTATCTTAGCCCCGGTGGAAACCATATGAAAGTAGTTTTAAAGAATAATAAACCAAGTATTGAAATTTTTAAAGGTGAACCTGTAAATTTTTGCATGCCCTCCGTTGATGTCTTATTTTTTTCAGCTGCAGAAGTATATAAAAATCAAATTTTAGGGATCCTATTAACTGGTTTAGGAAATGACGGTGCGGATGGATTAAAAGCAATCAAAAATGAGGGTGGGAATACAATTGCTGAGTCAGAAGAAACTTGTGTAGTATATGGTATGCCTAAGGCAGCTGTAGAAAGGGATGCTGCTAAAATGGTCATTCCAAATTATAAAGTTAAAGATTTTATGTTAAAATTTGCAAGATCACATGCAGTTTCTTAATTATTTAGAATCTAAAAAAAGGTGAATAAAATAGTGACTCAAGGACGTGTTGAAAAAATTGATAGAAAAAATGAAATTTTCTTGCCAATAGGTCACTATGCTTTATTTAATTGTAAAAACAAGCCCAATAATATTCAACCAAAAATATCTATTTATGGGTTGGGTTCTTGTATTGCTCTAATACTTTTTGATTATAGCAATAAAGTGAGTGGTATGTCCCATATTTTGCTTCCCAAGGCTCATCAAAATAAAAAAACAGATTTTCCTCATAAATATGCGGATCTTTCAGCGAAATTATTGATGAAAGGCTTAATAAGCCTAGGGGCTATTAAAGAAAATATCCGGGCAATCATTGTAGGAGGTTCAAAAATCTTTGATTTAGATGAGAACTTTATGGGAATTGATAACACTAAAGCAGTTAAAGATGAATTAGAAAAATTAAAAATAAAACTTCTGGGAGAAGACACAGGAGGTTCTAAAGGAAGAGCTGTTATATTTGATACTAAAGATTTCACCGTTTATGTTAAATCCACAAATGAAGATAAATTTAAAAAATTGAATAGTTAAAAATATGAATTATATAATTTAAAAACACAACCAAATAGAGATAGAAGACCTATGAATGAATTTGTGAATATAAAATTAACACCAGATCAATTAGATACGCTAAAAGAACTTGGTAATATTGGTTCGGGGCATGCTATAACAGCACTTTCAAAAATACTAAATAATCCAATTGATGTTTCATTGACTTCAGCCGATATTATATCATTCTGGAAAGTTCCTGAATTGTTTAATAAGCCAGAAAAAGAAATGGTAGGAATATATTCTGAGATTCCATTTAATTCTGATATAGCAATTGTCCAAATATTTACTAAAGAATCAATAATCAACTTAATCAATCTTCTAAACAATGAAAATAATATTCAAAACGAAATTTTAAAGACTATTGATGATTTAGATGAATTTAATCTAAGTATTATCAATGAAATTGGCAATATCTTATCTGGACATTATGCAAATGCTTTAGCAGATTTATTGTCAATCATTCTGATTCCAAATGTCCCTAAAATAGCAATTGATACATTAAATGCCATTCTAGAAGGTATTATTGCAAAATATTCTCATATGACAGATTACATGATTTTTATAAATACAAAATTAAATATTTCAGATATAAATTTAGAAGGGACAATTTGCCTTATCCCCTCTATTACCATTTTAAAAAAATTATTTAATATTTTAAACTTAAAATATGATTTAAATCTTTAATTAAAGTAATTCAATTTAGAAACCACATAGACTGATGAAAAAAATATGTCAAAAATATCCGAGTTAGAAGATTTATTGGCCAAATTACTGAATGAAGCACAAAACCTATCAGCTGCTTTAGTAGTTGATTTAGATGGTTTAATAATAGCTAAATCCTCCGTAGCGGGGTTTGATGAAGAATTAATTGGAGCAATTATGGCGATACTAGATCAAACTATAAGTAAGATTAAAAGATATGCTGAAACATCATTCGGTAGCGGTACTTTTGATACTAATGATTTTCAATTATTTTATATGGAATTAGGAAATAAAATTCCAGCAATTTTCGTTTTGGTTGCTGATCATTACTCAAATATCGACCAAGTAATCCCCTATGCATATATAGTAGCAGATAAGGTTTCAACATTGTTAAGTAATCATAACACTTCATTAGAAATACCTAAATTAAATGGTGAAGGGGAACTAATTCTACCTGCTGGAGCAAAAAAGATAACAATTGTGGGTTCTGAAGCAGTAGGAAAAACTAAATTAGCTAGAATGTATTGCGGATCTAATTTCAACGAAAATGGTGCGTACAAACCTACAATCGGAATCTCAATTAATGAGAAAGAGTTATATATCGCAAGAAATTATAATTTAAAATTATATCTCCTTGATTTAGGTGGATTGAAAAGCTTTGTTAAAATTCGTAAATATTATTATAAATATTCGGATGCAGTTTTAATATTATTTGATTATACAAAAAATGAAACATTCGATTCCATTTCGGAATGGATTGAAGAATCCCGTCATTTCTTGAATAATGATACAATTCCCCTTATCCTAATTGGAAATAAGATAGATCAAGTAGAAAATCGTGAAGAAGTTAAGCTAAAGGCTAGTGCATTAGCTGAACAGTATAATTTACCTTTTTTTGAAACCAGTGCGAACACTGGAGAAGGTATTGATGAATTATTCGCTTATCTTATTTCAAATCTATTTTAGCTTTAAGAAAGATATAAATTAATTTACACTACTATTTATAAGAACAATTAATTAATGACAAACAGGAGATTTATTTGACGATTGATGTGTTAATAGCGGACGATTCTCAGTATTTAAGAAAGAGCATTGCAGATATTCTCAAAGAACATGATTTAATAAATATTGTGGATTATGCGAAGGATGGAATTGAAGCTATCAATTTAGTTAAAAAACATGGACCTGATGTTTTAGTTTTAGACTTAGTAATGCCTAAGAAAAATGGATTGGATGCATTCAAAGAAATAATGGAATTCCATCCAACTCCTACAGTTATCTTATCAGCGATTAGTCCAAAGAATTTAGATTCATCCATTCAAGCTCTTTTAATGGGAGCCTTTGATTATATAATTAAACCTGGAGGCATTGGAGCGAAAGATTTACCTAGATTTCGCGAAGAATTACTAGCTAAAGTATTATTGGCTTCACAATCCCAAATAAAAAGAATTTTCAAAAAGGATGAAGACATATTAAGTAAGGGTCGATCTCTAAGGCAAGAAATGGTAGATCGTATTTTTGATTTTGGACAATACTTAAATCGGTTAGAACCAATTCAAGAAATTGAGCAAAAACAAGACTATGATTCATTTGAAATCATAAAAGTGAAAGCAATCTTAAAAGAAGAAATTGAACCAAAAAAAGCAAAAGAGTTGTCAAGTGAAAAAATTGATAAACGAGCAATTAATTCATCAGAAACATTGAAAAGAAAGCAAATAAAAGTACCTCCTAAATCTAAAGTCCAAACAACAACAGCCGCAGGGCAAATTAAAAAAAAAAAATCATTACACGTTCCGGATTTAACCCCAATTAAAGGTGTCTTTTTAAATTCAAATATAATTGTTATGGGTGCAAGTGTTGGGGGTCCAAGGACTATAACTACAATATTAAAAGAAATACCCCGTAATTTTAATGCTCCAATTTTAATTGTTCAGCATCTATCTTCACATTTTACTGATGCTTTTGCAGATAATCTAAACATTGAATGTGATTTAAAAATAGAAGTCGCACAGAATAGTGAAATTATTCAACCAGGAAAAGTTTATATCGCACCTGGAGATATGCATATGGAAATTTCTATGGATAATAGAAATCCTATAATTAAAATCTATAAAGGTACACCAGTTAATTATTGTATGCCTTCTATAGATGTTTTGTTTTATTCAGCAGCAAAACTTTACAGAGATCGAGCAATGGGAATACTCTTAACAGGTATGGGTTCCGATGGAGTTGAAGGATTAGGAGCGATTAAAAAAGTAGGGGGTCAAACTATTGCGGAGGCCGAAGAGACTAGTATTCTCTATGCAATGCCAAAATTTGCAGCTGAAAAAGGTTTTGCTAATTTTGTTTTACCAAATTTCAAGATCAGTGAAAAAGTACTTGAATTTATTAAAAAATAACTGTTAAATTTGAGATCACACTTGATATTTACCAAGAGATTCCTTTGAAAAACTTAATATTTTGAATAAGTCTTTGAGATTCGTGTTTTGGAACCTCCATAAATGCGAAAAATTCGTTTTGCCAAAAAGCCCTACCAGATGAAGTTGATCGGATTTCTTCTGCAAATTTTATTGAATGTCTCACAGGTATTAAGATCTCAATAACGGCTTGATATTCATTGTCTTGGTCTATATTATTTATCTTTGCGGAATATTTTGAAAGTAAAGTAATAGTGTTCTTAATATAATCTGGAGGAAGCTGGATGAATGTGTGGTATATGGGTTCTAATAGAACTAATTCAGCCTCAGTCAATCCTGTTTTTATCGCTTCATAGAACATTATTGACAATTCGTTAAACACATTTTCTTGAGTGATCTTTTCAATATCTAAATATTCAATTGTTATTTTAATCTCTGCGAGTTTTTCAGAACACAGTAAACCGTTGAGATGTATTTTTTCAAAAATCTCATATATTATATTCTTATGAAAGTCGGTTAGATCGTTTTCACCATTGAAAATTAATATATTTTGATCATAATCACACATCAAGAAATTTTCAATTTCTTCTACATTTAGTGAGGTTTTTCCATTCAATATTTCTTTTAATTTATTAAGAGGTTTTATTGTTTTATAATCAATATTTCGAAAGAACCTTACTGTTTGATCATCTAATCTTTCAATTCTTAATTTAAGAGATCCTTTTCCATTAGAAGAATTCACAGATACTAGAGAAGAACTTTTACGACAGGATTCCTTAAATACGGCTCTTGGGTCTGAAGTGGAGATATTTACTCCTCTTTTTCCAATTTCATCGGCAGTTACTTCAAGATGCAATGGTCCCATTCCAGATAATAAGAATTCTCCATTTTCTTCGTTGATCTCGAATCTTAAATTAGGATCTTCAATTAACACATTCTCAATTAATTCTTTCATTTTATCAAGATCCCTTAGAAATTCTGGTTCAATTGAGACAGTTACGACGGGAGTAGTAACGTATTTTACACTTTCAAAGGGTACCATTCCATCAATACTATTACTATCAATAATTGTCTCGCCACTTTTTATTTTTTTAAGACCCTCGATTGCTACAATATTCCCTACTGGTATTTTTTCTACTTGTTCTCTTCTCTGTCCCATAAAGATAGCAATTCTTTGAATTCTATCGTAGTTATTTTCATTTAAGAGAAATATCTCCTTTTTATTTGCACAACTCCCCGAAAATATCCTTCCTGTTGAAATTAACCCGTGTTTATCTACTTGTACTTTACTTAAACATACTATTAAAGGACCATTAGGATCACAATTAACCATTGCCTTTCCTAAATCAGTATTAATATCACCATCCCAAATCTTTTCTATTCTATATGTCTGCGCTTCTTTTGGGTTTGGTAAATGATCGACAACCATCTCCAAAATTGCTCTATGAATTGGAAAATAATTTGGTAAATCCGCATAAGTATCTTTCGAATATGTTTCCTTCTTGTATCTTTCTCTGATATCTTTAAATTTCAAATTACTATTATCTAAAATGTTCAGAGTAAAGCCCCATTTATGGAGAGCGGAGCCAAATGCTACATTACCGGCTAGTGGTGACACTTTCCATCTTTTATGAAAAGGAGGTGCAGCATATCTTTCTATTAGAGTATTGAATGATTTAATAATTCTTATATATTTTTTCTTAATCTCCTCATCAGAAAGCTTTAATTCTCTTATTAGTCGATCTATTTTATTGATGAATAATATTGGTTTAACTCCTTCCTGCAGGGCTTGCTTAATTACCGTTTCAGATTGTGTAATTACTTCCTCAACAGCATCTACTACTACTACAACACCATCAACCAACCTTAACGCACGAGTAACTTTTCCGCTAAAATCCAAATGACCTGGTGTATCAACTAGATTAATAAGAAATGGCTCATGTCCCTCAAGAGATTTGTTATAATATAAAGAAATGTTTGCTGATTTCATGGTAATGCCTCTTCTTTGTTCTTCTTCAAGAAAATCAAGAGCTCGTGCTTCACCTGCTAAATCAGGTGATAAAAATCCAGCTTCACTTAGTAAAGAATCAGAAAGAGTAGTTTTTCCGTGATCTATATGACCTACAAGACCAAAATTTCTGATATTCTCAGTTTTCTCCATTAAATTTAATATTTCTGATATTTCCTTTCGTCGAGGCATGATTCAACAAACTCATTATCTTTAATTTTATTTAAGATTATAATTTCTCTGATTAAAATTTTAGGATTTCTAAGTAATGAAATTAGCGGGAAATGATTTTTCTCACTACTCAAGATCTTCTTCATTTAATTGTTTTTTATATAATCAATCTCAGTTGGGTCAGATAGGTCAAAGAAAAACTCATTTCCCTAAATTAATAAAGTAAAAGTTATAATTTAACTTCTCCATCAATTCTAACTATTCTTCCATCAATATGCAATTTTTCATCACAGTATAGTTCTATTGCTTTTGGAAAAGCTTTATGCTCCCATTCTAAAATACGGGGTCCTAAGGTTTCCTTAGTATCCATATCATAAACAGGCACACATTTCTGGATAATAATGGGTCCATGATCTTCATGAATATCTACAAAATGGACAGTTACTCCAGAAATTTTGACACCATAAGCAATAGCATCTTCATGCGCATGCATTCCTTTAAAACTCGGGAGTAGAGCAGGATGAATGTTCATAATCTTACCCTCATAGTGATTAATGAACATTTCACTGACAAACCGCATATAACCAACAAGTACAATGAGTTCACATCCATATTTATCCAAGACATCTATCATTTTCTGGTCAAATTCATCTCTTGGCCCTTCATGTTTGTCTGATTCTATTAACACATAAGGGATATCATGATTTTTAGCTCTCTTCATACAATAAGCTCCTGCTTTATTACATATTAGTACTTCTACTGATGCTTTTTCTTTTAAGATTCCGATCTCACATGATGTGATTATTGCTTCAAAGTTAGAACCGGAACCAGATGCAATAGCTCCAATTTTTAATTTTCCCATAATACATTCTATGAATTCCTCAAAAAAAAAATAACTTATTAATGAAGAATTATCAATTGTGAAAGAGTCAGAAAAAGAATATACAATAAAATTTTAGATTTTCTATAATGAAAATGTTTTTATTTTATTAATTCATATTTATCTTAGAAATTTAGTAATATTTCATTCTGAAAACTATTCTCTTCTGATAATAAACTGGATTGTAAGAGAAGGAATTACTATTTATTAAAAATAAGCATTACAAATTAAAAGAATATATTTATATACACATGAGATTTCAAGTGTTATTAATAAATACAACGATATACAGTCATAATAATAGGAGAGACTAACTGTAAAACTAAGAAGATAGAATCTAAATTTCACAATTGACCTAATTAAATTAAAAACATAATTAACCATAATAATGAAGATTTATGAGTTTTGAAAGCGAATTGGATAGAATTAAGGATGAGATTATCCAAAACCTTCCATCAGAAATACAAGTTAAAAAAATAGAATTTGAGGGTCCTGAAATTGCTGTATATTCAGAAAATGCAGATGTTGAATCCACAGAAAGTTCAACAGTATTAAAGGACCTAGCAAAAACCATGCGGAAACGTGTAGTTTTTAGGTGGAATGTAGATAAACGTAAAGATCCCGCTGAGACTGAGGCTTATATTAGAAATTTAGTAAACGATGATGCAGAAATATCAGCTATCGAGTTTGATCATACGAGAGGTGAAGTAATAATAGAATCTGGGAAACCAGGGCTCGTAATTGGTAAAAAAGGAGCTAATCTAAAAGAAATAAGAACTAATACCTTTTGGCAACCAAAAACTATACGGACTCCTCCTCTAGCTTCAAGAACGATACAATTAATTAGAGGAATGCTTAAAAAAGAACGTCAAACTCAAAAAGATATTTTACTAGAAATTGGGAAAAGAATCCATAGACCTGCTCTCTTTAAAGATTTAAATATTAGGTTGCATGCATTAGGTGGATTTAGAGAGGTAGGAAGATCGTGTATATTAATGCAAACTAGAGATAGTAACGTATTGTTAGATTGTGGATTAAATGTGGGCAATCCAAATGATCGATTTCCTTACTTTGATGTACCTGAATTTACAATAAGAGATCTCGATGCAGTTATTGTTTCACATGCTCATTTAGATCATTGTGGGCTTGTACCATTTCTTTTTAAATATGGATATCGAGGTCCAGTTTATAGTACATTACCGACACGTAATCTATCAACCATGCTACAATTGGATTTCATTCAAATTTGTGAAAAGGAAGGATCTCCCTCGCCATACTCAAAAAGAGATGTAAAATCAACAGTACTCCACACTATTCCTCTTTCATGGGGGAAGGTAACAGATATCGCACCAGATATAAAATTAACACTTCATAATTCCGGACATATTCTAGGATCATCAATGGTACACCTTCATTTCGGAAAGGGAGATTATAACTTTGTATATACGGGAGATTTTAAATTTCAAAAAACTCGCTTATTAGAAAAAGCTGCTGTAAAATTTCCAAGAGTAGAAAGTTTATTAATTGAATCCACTTATGGTGGACCACAAGATCGTATACCCAGTAGACAAGAATCTGAAAAAGAACTTAAACAAATACTAAACTCAACTCTGAAAAGAGGAGGGAAAATATTAATTCCAGTATTAGCTGTTGGAAGAGCTCAAGAATTAATTATTGTATTAGAGGAATATATCTCAAAAGGCTTTATTGATAAAGTACCAATTTTTATTGATGGATTAATAAGTGAAGCTACAGCAATTCATACTGCCAATCCAGATTTTCTCAGTAGTGATTTAAGAGAAAAAATCTTGCATCAAGGGAAGAATCCATTTTTAAGTGATTATTTTGAAACTGTTTCTGCCCAGGAAGAAAGACTAGATATTATTAAAGGTGGACCTTGTATTATTATGGCGACGAGTGGTATGCTAATCGGTGGTCCGTCTGTCCAATATCTAAAAGAATTAGCTAATGATGATAAGAATTCGCTAATTTTTGTTTCTTACCAAGTCAGTGGAACGCTTGGATCAAGAGTTCAACGAGGATTCCGCGAATTTACATATGTAGATGCTAAAGGTAGGACTCAGCTCGTAAAATTAAATCTAAAAGTCTTTACACTTGAAGGTTTTTCAGGTCACTCATCACGTAGTCAAATCTCTCAATTCCTCAGGAGAATACAACCACGACCCAAAACTGTTATAGTAAACCATGGAGAAGAAAGCAAATGCATTAGTTTGTCAACAATGATTCATAAAAAGCTTAGGAAGAGTACTAAATCTCCGAAAAATCTCGAAACTATATTTTTAAAATAGCTGTATTTTCAAATATTTTGATTTTTTTTGAGAAAACTTAATTTTTTTAAACATTATTAATTAATCTTTTTAAGAAAAAGAGTGCTTAGTGGTATTATTTGGACTTAAAAAAATTAAATGTAAGAGATCACCTTATAACAATAGTCAGACGTATTGTTCAAATTATCGCTTTTGTTCTAGTTAATTACATAATCTTGGAATTAATCTTTTCTATTAATTTAATAGGATTAGAAAGTATACTAAAAATACTTCCAATTTTAAATTCTCCGAGAAATCCACTTTCAAATGGTGCAGGAATTCTAGAGTTTATTTTTTTCTCTATTACCGAAGGTATTATTCCAGTTTTTCTAATAGGAATTTTAATTATAATCATAATATTTACCGCTAGATTTTTTTGTGGATGGATATGCCCTATTGGAACAATTCAGGATGTATGTGCAGCTATTCCAACAAAAAAAAGGATAATAAAACCTAGCAGACATAAATCTTTATTAAAAATCAAATATGTAATTGTAATTTTCATAGTCATTCTTATTATTCCATTAGGAACTACAGCAATAGCAAATCCTGCATTTTATCTTGATTATAGAAATAATCTAGGTGATTTAGGAAATAAACCACTTTCATATTTTTCTTTATCAGAATATATATTTGTTTTTTTTCCAGATATGGTTCGTGAGATTTTTCAGACCAATACTTTAGATCCCATTTTTTCCAATCTTTTAGTTTTTTTCATTTCTATCTTCTATTTAATTCTTATTATTGCGTCAGTTTGGTATCCTCGTATCTATTGTCGATATATTTGCCCATTTGCTGCTGTATCTTCTGCCATTAGTGAATATTCATTTTTAAAGTTATCCAGAAGTCCAGTAAGATGTGTTGGCCGGACCGATTGTGGAATATGCGAAAAAGAATGTCCAAAACAAATAAGAATTTTAGATGAGCCATATGAATTTTTTACTGGTAAAGGAGAATGTAATTTTTGCTTGAAATGTAAGGAAAAATGCCCTTACGATGCAATTAATATTAAAATCGGCTGAAAACTATAATATGGATGTAAATATCTAAAATTTTAACTCTTAATGATAAAATAAAACCTAAGGACTTTGTGATATTTATAAGAAAAATCTTTAAAAGACCCTATCTAATCATATATCAATAACATCCAAGAAAGATACATTGAATTAAAGGTTTCTAAAGCAATGGATAAGAAGACAACTGAACTACAAGCAAGAATGAAGAGGGATGTAAATGTGGGAATTCATGGTATAATGGACTCAGAAGCCAGCAGATACTATGAAGAAACAAGTCCAGATATTCGACCTCCCTTCTTTAGAGACGTTGATCGTATTGTACATTCAAAAGCTTATGCTCGATATATCGATAAATCACAGGTTTTTTTTAATGTAAATAATGCTAATATTACTCATCGTTCTCTTCATGTTCATATAGTTTCAAGAATGGCTCGCCAAATCGGTCGAGTTTTAAGACTCAATACAGATCTGATCGAGGCAATTTCTTTAGGTCATGATATTGGTCATTCTCCATTTGGGCATTTAGGCGAAGAAATACTTAATAATATTAGTAAACAATATAATATGGGAAGTTTTAGTCATAATGCTCAAGGTGTAAGATGGCTTTCTTATCTAGAAAAAAGATTTCCAGAAAAGCCAGCACAAGGTCTTAATTTAAGCCTACAGGTTCTTGATGGAATACTTTGCCATGATGGAGAAGTAAATGAACAAAATTTAAAACCAATCAAAAGAAATGGAAAATCTTGGGAAGATCATTTAAAAGAATATGAAGACTGCTTTAAGGATAATAAAATTAAGCGAATTCCAATGTCATATGAAGCAATAGTAACAAGATTTGCCGATACAATTAGCTATATTGGAAGAGATATTGAAGATGCGATACTCCTGAAATTTATTAAGAGGAGTGATTTACCTAAAAATTGTATAAAAGTTCTTGGAGATACAAATCCTAAGATAATCAACACTCTCATAACAGATTTATTAGACTATAGCTTAAATACCGATGAGATTGGATATAGTATTGAAATATTTGAAGCCCTAAAGGAATTGAAAGCATTTAATTATGAAATGATTTATGTTCGAAGGGATTTACTTAAGAAGAATTCTTCAGATAAAACTTTCTTAGACAAATTAAGAGCAAAATTCGAATTGATCTTCGAAAAATGTTTAAAGGACTTAGAAACAGACGATTATAATTCTCCTATTTTTAAGGATCATATCGAATATATTGATAATCAGAATTATAGTACTTACTTTAAACCCCTCAAAGAGAGCAAGCAGTTGACCCTAATAGCGAGAGATTATATAGCGGGAATGTCTGACAAATATTTCAATGATATATATAGTATTTTCCAGTAAAAATTATTATATTTCTTAATTTCTCTTAAAAATTTAATTGTAATAATATAACAATATTATAATCTCTATTAAAGCCAAAAAACTATTTTAAATCACAAAAGGGTGGATTACACTTTGGAGGAATAGTGTAAAAAAGTATTCTCAGTTTACTTACGGGGTTTTTTTTATTTTCAGTCACACGGGGTTATTAAAAATTAGTTTTTTGAAACTGATATCTTTTTGAGTCCTCCAGATTAAGTGTGTGTAATCCAAGTAATTATATAGTACTGAGTAAATAAAAATTTATCCTAATTTTTTTATTAAATAAAAACTCTTTTTCGTTAAGAAATATAATAAAATCAAGCCAGGTATCAAATCTAAAGTAAAGTTTTTTAGAAATTTTAAATTTTAATAATCACATTTAGCTTAAAAAAACTTTAACATAGCCCAGTAGTGTAGCGGTCAAGCATCGGGGGCCCTGATAAGCCTTTTTTTCTAAGATCTTGGAGATACCCCTGGACCACGGTTCGAATAAGAAACGAGTTTATCGTTTATCGAAATTCCGTGCTGGGCTAATACCTTTTTTTTAATTTTTTTTAGATAATGAGAATATCTTTCCTCATTCAATAATTCTTTTAGTTCCTCGTGAGCTATTTTTGTTAATCTTAAGTACAGATTTTCATCATTTAGTATAATTTCAATTAACTTTCTTTTTCTCAAGTTTTCAATGACTCTTCTTAGATGTCGATTAGAAATGTTAAGATTATTTTTGATTTTTATAGAGATAATCATATCAATTCCTTCAATTTGAATTAGATTATATAAATGAAGTATATATTTTTTCCAAATCTCACCTTGTTTAAATAAGAGATTTAAAGGATCTTTAAAAGTAATCATCTTCAATTTAAAGTTTTTAGAATTTCTTGATATTTTTTCATATAAAGCCTTAACTTGATTTGAGTATTGTTTCTCTAATAATGCATCTGCAACCAGAACAAATTTCGTTGCATGAAGTAAAGTATGACAATTTGAACATAGACAAATACAATTTTCCTTTACAAGAATTTCACAAATTTCATTTAGACCATATTTTTTTATTTTGTACCAGCTCAATTTATCCTTCTCCATTGTTATTGTAATATGATGAAAATCAAGAGCAGGTAAATTCTGTTTTACATTAATCTTTCTACATCCAATGCATTTTCCATTATATATCTGTTCTATTATAAATCTCTTCTTTATCCATTCTATAACTCGAAATTTATAATTTTTAACATGTTTATTTTTACGTTCTTTAACATAATCAAAAACAATTTGATGTAGTTCCTCTGCAGAATTGTTAAATAAATCCTCTCTAAGAATGATATCTTTAAAATCATTAAAAATTCTAGCATTTTCTAATGAATGACAATTCTTACATAAAGGTACAACCTTATCTCGTTCAAGAGACATCATTAGTTCATTCCAATTTTTGAATCGATTATTACGCCATGTAATTCGCTTTAATTTCCTATCTTGATGATGAAAATCAATAGATGGAAGATTTATATGACATGTATTACAGTTAGAACATTTTCCATCAAATTTGCCTTGATATATATTAGAAAGAATTAATACTTTATTCTTAAATGATTCCTCAGCTACAATAAGTTTATTGCAATCTTTACAAACATTCCTTAAGCCTATATTTTTTGCATAGAATTCACAATATAATTAAATTTCATGACATCTACCACATTCTTTTCGAATTGCATCATTATATAAAGTTCTCCTTTCACTCTTTTTTTTAATATGTTTGTTATGAACCATAGTTTAATTTTTATAATATAAAACCAATTTAAAAATATAGAGTGTGTTTGAGAATTCTATAATGATATATTAATTCTATAAATTTAAAAGAAAAAATTTGGAGTTCATTGTTTTCTTTGTTTTCTACGTATGTTTATATAGTGAAATTTATTTATTTTTTATTACAAATTAAAGAAAATGATTGAAATGCTAATTGATCCAAAAGTGAATAAATTGATAATCTTTAACGGAGGAGGGGGAATTGTTGAAAGACAAATTAAGCTCTCCTTAAATCAAGGTTTAAATAAATATGAAATTGCTAATGTGCCCGCATCATTCGATCCTAACTCTGCAGATATCCAGTTAGAATTTATTAATCCTGGAGATAAAGATTCTATCACACTACAACAAACTATTGTTTCCCTTCCGGATAAAAACACGTCTCAACAAATCATTGATAGAGAAAAGTCAGCAGCAACAAGTATTATTTCCTATTCCATTGATTTTACACGTGAATTAAGAGAAAAGGTGTCAAACATATGTGAAGCAAGTTCTTATCGAACTTTTGCAGACATGAAAGGTATTTTTGATTTTATCATAAATACACCAAAAGAAGGAGAAGTCATAGTGAAGATAAAATACTTCATAGCAGATCTCAGAGTACGATGGCAAACAACATTGCAAGTAGATATTAATGATGATAGTAAAGGCGCTGAAATTGAAGGTTTTCTTATTGTTGATAACCAAACTGGTTTTTCATATGAAAATGTAGAATTAGGTTTTGCGATATTTGAATTACCAAGTACGGATATGGAGATACAATATGATGAATTTTACGAAGGGGAAGGAGAAATGGCTCAACAAGCAATTTCGAGTCTTTCTAAACAAAAAAGAACGCAACGAATGCGGAATTTAATGCTCTGAGGTGAAAAATCTGAAAGCAAATGTACCTACCCGGAAAAAAATAAAACTTAATTGGTTCAAATCCAAATGTGTTTTAAATATTGAGCGTAAGATTTCAATTGAATACAACACTAATTCGGTTACTTATAATAAAATAACATGGGATGTTTTAGTTCAGTATATTCTCACAAAAGAGGGAGATCCAAAAGAGATTCCCGCAAACTCCCCAATGACACTATATAAAGGAGGTTTACCCTTCCTTTTCTTATCGACTTCAGCAACAATCGGAAATAAGATAATTTCTGAAGAACTCATTGACTCAGATATTGCTGTTGACGATGATATTGTTAATATTAAAGAAGGAGAAGATAAAGTTACCTACGAAGATGCACAAAATCCTAAAGAACATATAGAAGTAAGAACTCGACTTGATAATATCACAAGGAAGATAACTATCGAAAATAAATTAGATAATGAAATTGAAATAGAACTCAAATTTAAACAAACTAAAGATGTTACGTTTATAAAATCCCAGCCTGAACCATCAGAAATTGAAGAACCTAATTATAAATATACAATTAAAATACCTTCAGAACAAAAAAGTAGTGTAAACTTAGATTTACAAGCAAAAATAGTAAAGAGAGTTACAAGAATAAAACCTGAATACTTAAAGTTAGAGGAAAATCGAATTAATAGATTTAAAGATAAATAAATTTCTCTTTTTTTTTGTATATCAAAATTAGATTAAAAATCATTCCAGAATTTTTTTACTGGATCTTCCAAGGCATCGGAAATTTTATCTTCAAAAGTCATATACTCATCTATACATCCGTTCCAATCATCCATAGTAGTTTCAGGGTATTCATCTATAAATTTTTTGGATATTCCTTCTAATTCTGCCAAGATTTTTTTTTCCTTGTATTTTTTTGAAGAATTTGCTATAAAGAACAGGTTTCCTTTTTTAATAATTGTAAATCGGATGTTTTTAATTTCAAAATTATTCAGTCCACCATGAGCAATCTCTTGAGCAAATGAATTAAGCGCACTCATTAGGGCTCCAAAAAGTTGATCTTCAATCGTTTCATGAAAAACTCGACTAAATATTACGATACCATCATCCCTTTGAATCCATAAATCTTGTAACGCCTTAGCCAAGTTTGATAACCTAATTTTTTATTTAATTATCCTTTTTTTCACCCAATTCGGTAAAAGATACCCTATATAAAACCCAATTATACTTGAAATTAATAAAAGTCTAAATAATATCAATGTAACCTCATAAGAGGGGAAAGTACTGTCAAGAAGACCACCAATAGCGAACGTAGGAAAAGCAAACAATAAGAATTTACCTTTAGTTTTCATTTCAACATCATCATATTTCATCGTCCGTAGAGAAAAATGTATCCCTGTGAATAAAAGAATAATTATAAATATAATAATATAAATGGATAAAAACCGGTTTCCCCCTGCAGTTGTATCAACAGGAGAAATCTTTATTGCTGCTTGGCTCACGTCTGTAAATACAACAAATAGAAAGACAACATAAAAGAATATAGTTATTAACGTTATGATAAGTAAAAAGAGTTTTTGTTTTTCTTTCAATAAAATATTAGTATAGAATCCACTCCAGCATAATAAACCAATTGGAAGTGGAATAAAATTTAAAAGCAATATCATTTCAAGAGCTAATCCATCGCTATTATTAATAAGTGCTACAACAAATGAAGTACTTGTTCCATACCAACCGGATGCTATAAAAATAAGATTAATCCCTAAAAGTATGAAATTTTTATTTCTATTCTTAAAATACTTTGACAAAACAATTAGACCTAATATAAGAGAAACAATTACTACAAAAAGGCCAAGGATCCCATTAAGAATATCTAAAGGTGTTAAACTCATATTTTATTATTAGTTTTTAGTTATTATAATATTATCCTGTTCGTTTAATAATATGATATCCAAATTTTGATTTCACTGGTTGAGAAATTTCACCAATCTTTAGTTTGGCGCTTGCATTCCAAAATTCAAGTACCATATCGCCTTTAGCAAATTCTCCTAGATTACCTCCTTTCTTTTTGCTTGGGCACGTAGAATATTGCCTTGCTAACTGTTCAAAATTCTCTCCGCCTAGAATATCTTCATAAAGTTCTTGAGCTCTACTATATTTATCAACTAAGATGTGACTTGCTTTAATCTTTCCACCACGAATCGGAGCACCTCCTTGTTTAGAACTTCCTCCCTTTGATTGTCCTCCCTTCTGGAACCCTTTTCCATATTTATTTTTTCCCATATTGACTTCACTTTTGTAATTTAAATAAATGAATTGTTTTTATTAAAATAAATTATGCTATTTTGAAAAGATTAAAAGTACTTAATTTATAATTAGATACCTGAAATTCTTTATTTCTTCAATGCTATTTATTTCAACGACAAGTTTTTGGAAATCTTGAAGACTTCCATCAAAAATCATAAAAGTAATGAAATTTGGACTAACAAAATTTTGGTTTTTACTCACTATTTGATCTTTATACACATTTTCAATTCTATTCAATTTTTTATGAACATGATATTCATTTGGAGCAACAATTATCATATTTCCAATTATATTTTTTGCTATGGGTGTAAATTCACTATACTCATTAAGAGTTGCAGAGATATCTTCGGTTGACATTAAGCGTAATAAAGCATCTCTAATTAATTTAGATTTATTATCATATTGATTTTTCGAGACTAGTTTATTTATGAATTTTTTTAAACTCTCACTTAATGATACAGAAATAATCGGCATAATAAAGGCAATTTTGTTAATTAATAATAAATATAGATTTATAACTTAATAAATCTTTTTTGATGAAAAAAAAGCTTACAGTTTAATTGATCTGGCTATAACATTTCGAAAATTCTCAATGTCATTAACAAGTTTATCAGCCAACTCATCAGTTATTTTATCGTCCTTTCCAAACTTGTTAAGTTCGGTAAGCCAGTATTCAATTCTTCCTAGAATAGCTTCATTTTCCCCCAAAATCTTTCTTACCCGAACAAAAGTATCATGTAACTTAGTTCGTATGTTTTGGGCTTTCCATCTTAACATACAGTAATCAGATATTTCTGCTAAGTTCTGAGTTATTGCCATTACATCAATAGTTTTTTCTCTTTCTTCCGATTTTATCTTCCTAATGATATTGATCTCTTCGAATAATAATTCAATTATTTTAGCAAGAAATCCTGTTAGTTGACCAGGGTGATTACACCAAACCCTGACTTCTAATGATTGATTCACCTCAGATACGTAGACTCTTGTGACAATTCTGCCTCCTCCGACCTTTGCTTCAGAACAATGCCAACTTTCTGCCTCATATTTTCCTTTAACATCATTTCCTTCATGAGAAGTTACAGTGCTTACTTCAAAGCGTTTTATAGTTCTTACTGCTGCTCTAAAAGCCAAACGTGGATCAATATCTGCGATTAAAAAAGCTCTAGCATCATTCGGAAGATCTGCGATTGCTAATTGAATATCCTCGATTGTTGCTAAGCATGAAACAACAAGGGGGCATTTTATCTGCACAGATTTTTTTTTTATATGAGTTGTATGTTTAGTACCATCAGCGGTCTTATAGATAACAT
>JAHPYZ010000114.1 GCA_019058425.1 Promethearchaeota archaeon | reverse complement strand
ATTCCTATCCAAATCCCCCCAAAATTAGTTTATCATCAGAACTACAGGAAATTATCCAAGTATCACCAACAGATCTAGAGGCTTATAAGAATTGGAAAGAAAATGTATCTGAACCAGTTGAAATTATTAGAGAAATCTCTTGGTTAGTAGATAAAAACTCAAGGATCAATTTTGAAATAGATTTACTAAGAGATCATTATAAGAAGATTGAATATGATCTCTCAACTGCGACTTTACTTGTAGAAATGAAAGGAAAAATGAAAACTGAAGACTTGACTTTTGAATTTCAAATTATATTGCCAATAGATTATCCAATGAAAATGCCTGAAGTGAAAGTAATAAATGAATTCGAACTTGAAGCTCACGAGAAGATAAGAGATGATTTACATACATCATTTGATGATTTTTTTAAAGAATGGACACCTTTTAGTTATCTTGTAGATTTATTTAACCTTATCTCTAAGAAAATTTTCGAAGTATCTGTAGTCTCATGTGTTATATGCCATAAAATTGAATGTCCAAGCTGTTCTAAAAAAATTGCTGGTGATGATAGTTGTCATGCAGAATGCCCACATTGTAACAGAGCATATCATAATCATTGCTGGGAGCAAACTATTAAATCATTTGGTAAATGTGGATTCTGTTTAAGGTAAATCTGAATGAGTTTTTAGTTATATTCATTAAATTTTTTAATCTAAACTTCTTATAATAAACATTCACATTTTTTTAGATGGTTTTTGTGGAAATATTGGATAAGAAGCTGAATTTAAAAGAATTAGAAGAAAATATCTTGGAGTTCTGGAAAGATCAAGACATATATTCATTGATAAGGAAAAAAGAAGAAGGAAAAGAAGTTTGGCGATTTATAGATGGACCTCCATATACGACGGGATCAATTCATCTTGGAACAGCATGGAATAAAGTGTTAAAGGATTATTTAATAAAATACAAACGGATGAGTGGTTATAGAGTCACAGATACTCCCGGGTATGATACTCATGGATTGCCTATTGAAGTACAAATGGAAAAGGAATTAGGAATTAAAAACAAACAGGAGATCCAAGAATATGGTATCGATAAATTCATTAAAAATTGTAAAGAGTATGCGAAGAAGAATCTCGTGATAATGAATGAGCAATTTAAGAGATTAGGATGTTTCTTTTGGGATTGGGAAAATCCATACATCACATTTAAAAATAGTTACCTCGAAGGAATATGGTGGACATTAAAGAAAGCCTGGGAAAATGGTTTATTATTTCAATTCTATAGACCTTTGAATTGCTGCCCCAGATGTGCCACAGCTCTTGCTAAACATGAGCATGAATACAAAAATATTATAGATACCAGTTTATTCTTAAAAATACAATCTGTAGATATGGAAAAAACCTATTTTATAATCTGGACAACGACACCATGGACACTAGTCGCTAATGAGGCTATAATGGCGAATCCATTCGCAGATTATGGTAAAGCGTATATAGAAGATCTCGATGAATACTGGATCTTATCGAAAGCTTCAATAACTCACCTTCTTTCGGGAGAACTTGGATATAAATATAAAATTGTAGAAAGTTATAAAGGTGAAGACCTAGAAGGAATGAAATATATTCATCCATTATTGGAGGAAGTACCTTTTCAAAAAGAATTAGAAGAACAAAGTGATAATGTCCATTCTATTATATTATCTGAAGAGTATGTGTCTGCTTCTGAGGGTGTAGGGTTAGTTCATTCAGCTCCTGGTCATGGTCCTGAAGATTTCGAGGTTGGTGTTGCTAATAATATTCCGGTTTTCACCCCCGTAGATATCAGAGGAGATTATACAAAAGAAGCGGGAAAATTTAAAGGGAAGTTTGTCTTTGATACTAATGAAGAAATTTTAGAGTTGTTAAAACAAAAAGGCACATTAATATTAACTAATGAAATAGAACATGAATACGCTCACTGTTGGCGATGTGACTCAAAATTAGTATATAGAGCCACTAATCAATGGTTCTTTAAGACAGAAAAACTCGTACCTGAATTACTTGAAAAAAATGGAGAAATATATTGGATTCCTGATTGGGCTGGTAGTAGGTGGTTTAAAAGTTGGTTAACTTCTTTAAAGGATTGGTGTATTTCAAGACAACGCTTCTGGGGCATACCTTTAAGTGTTTGGATATGTAATAATGAGGATTGTGGAGATGTAACCGTAATTGGTTCTGCTAAAGAATTAAAAGAAGTAGCTGGTGAATGTCCAGAAGATTTACATAGACCATGGATTGACGAGGTCACATGGGTATGCAAAAAATGTAATAAGGGTACAAAGAGAAGAATTCCAGATATATTAGATGTTTGGTTAGATTCTGGGTCTGTAATGTGGGCTGCCCAAGAAGTATATGATGGTGAAAGTCATTTTGATACATGGATTCCTGCAGATTTTATACTTGAGGGAAAAGACCAGATTAGAGGATGGTTCAATACATTATTATGTAGTGCTATGGTATCATCAAGACGTAAAAATTATGATGCTTGCTATATGCATGGTTGGACTTTAAGAGAAAAATTAAAAATGAGCAAATCAAAAGGAACTCAGATTTTACCTGAAGATCTCATTGAGGGTACTCTAGATGATCTTAAGAAAAATAAGTCTTATTCCAAAATAAAGGGAATTGAAACTTTTCGCTTTTATTCAATCGGTGTAACACAACCGGGTAGAGATTTCAATTTCGTTGTTAAAGAATACGCTGATACTTATAAAATAATAAATACTATATGGAATGTTTTTGTTTACGCTAATGAAAAATTTAAATTGGCTGGATTTGATCCATCAAAAGTAAAATTACAGGAAAAGAATCTGAGTAAACTAGATAAATGGATGCTTTCAAGATTGAATTCTACAGTTAAAAGTATAACTGAATTAGCTGATAATTATGAATTACCTTGGATAACTGGTGAGTTAAGGGATTTGATTGTGAATGATATAAGTAGATGGTATATCATGTTAAATCGAGAAAAGCTTGATATATATTCTGAAGATCCTAATAAACTTACCATAATGCTGGTGTTATTTAAAACTTTATTCAACGTTCTTTTAATGCTTTCACCAATTAATCCAATGATAAGCGAAGAAATATTTTTAAAAATGTATAAACCACATTTGAATTCTCTGGATCGAGATGAAACAGAAAGTATTCATTTGCAAAATTGGCCTTTATTTGATGAGACACAAATTGATCCTGAATTGGAAAAACAGATGCATTTTGTCAGAGATTTAATTGAAGTCATTCGAGCGTTGAAAGAAGAAAATAAAATTAGAATGAGATGGCCAAATAAGAAAATCATAATTGAGCCAAAAGATGAGATGCCTGAATTAATTTTTCCTAAGATTATTACTAAAATCGCTAACGTTAAGGATTTGGAGATTCTAGATGGTGTTCAAGCAGATAAAAACTTTGCTAAAGCTGAATCAAAATATTGTAATATATATTTAGATAAAAGTGTTGATAATGATTTATTAGCGGAACGAGTAGTGAATGACTTAATTAGAAATATTCAATTTATTCGTAAAAAAAATGGGTATAAAGTTGAAGATAAAATATCTTTAAAGCTTGGAGCTAATACAGCTTATTTGAAAGATTTTCTGGAAAAGCATCAAGATACTTTTAAAGATAAAATTAATGTAGAAACTCTTGAAATCATTTCTGAAGACCTAATGGAAGAAAAAGGTAAAATTTTCGCAAAATTAAATATTTGCTCAAACAGAGAATGCTCAGCTGCATTAAAAGATAATATAATTAAAAAGTTAAAGAAGAAAGCAGAAGTAGAATGTCCACATTGTAAAACTGGCTTAAATGAGCATGAATTAAATTCCGTTACATTTAGTTTTGAGAAAAAATAGAAAACTTAAACTCCGTATTTCTTATAATATTCTAACCAATACTCAAACATATCTTTTAGAGTTTCTTCAATAGGAACTGCAATGTTCCATCCTAACTCCTTATTTATTTTAGAGTTATCTCCAAGAATAATGTCTTCGTCTGTCTTTCTTAATTTATGCGGAGCATTTTCTCGCACTTCGATTTTTTTTGATGAAAACCTTAAAGCTATATCTAAAATTTGGCGAATTTGAATCTTTCTACTAGAACAGACATTATAAGTTTCTCCAGGTGTCCCTTTTGTTGCCACCATCCAAATTGCTTTAAGTGAATCCTTTATTCCAGTAAAGTCGCGATAGGGATTTAAATTTCCTACTTCAATTATGGGATCTGATAATTCCAATTCAATTTTAGCAATTTTACTAATGAAATCAGCACACGCATCTCCTTTTTTTCTGGGCCCAGTCTGATTAAAAAACCTTAAATTTATAGCTTCAATTCCAAAATTTATATAATATTGGCGAGCAAGAAGTTCTGTAGCAACTTTACTAATTCCATAAGGATGGATTGGTAATAACCGATCTGATTCTCTTAAAGGCCTATTAACTGATGTTGAGGTTCCATATTCAGCGCTTGTACATGCAGTAATAACCCTAGTATTAATTTCATGGTTCTTAATTACCTCAAAGATATTAATAGTTCCTATAATATTAGTTTTTATTGTCCCTACAGGATCCTCCCATGATGGTATAACAAATGGTTGAGCTCCAAAATGGAAAATATAATTGGGTTTAGTTTTTAAAATTATTTCTTCTAATAATCTTGTATTAATCAAATCACATTCTAAGAGAATGAAAGCTTTGTTCGATGTTGGAATCTGAATAGATGAGTTAAAGGCTACTAATTTCTCATCGGAATTAAATTGAATTTGTCCTTCTGTATAATGTGCTAAATTATAAAATGAACGATTAGGAAGATCAATACCATATACTTCTTTACCTTGATTAATGCAAAAGTCGGTTAAATGAGATCCTAAAAACCCGTTCACTCCAGTAATAAGTATTTTTTCCATATTGAGTTACAATTTAAAAAATTAGAATATGATTTATTTTAATAATCCTTTTTCTTTTAATTCTTGCATAGTTTAAAAAAAATCTTAATACAGATGTATTTATTCCATAATTATTCCCATACATTAAGATATTTTAATAGTTCATAAGTTTATATTAAAATTAGAGAATATGATGACATCATCAAATTTTTTAATGATTTTACATGTAGAAATTTGATATTACAATACATTTCTAATAATAGTGATTAATATGATCACCCGTTCAAAAGCACCATTCCGAGTGAGTTTTGGTGGAGGAGGCACAGACATGGCTCCTTATTGTATTGAACATGGGGGATGTGTAATAAGTACGACTATTGATCGTCATGTGTACATTACTTTGAAACAACGAGATGATAAGAAGATTCATATCTTTTCAATTAATCTCAATAAAGAATTTGAATTTAAAGTTGGAGACAGAGATTATTCAACCGAATTTGAGTTATTCAAAGGAATTATTAATGTTTTAGAAATAAAAGATGGATTAGATATAGTTATAAATTCAGAACTTCCCGCTGGTTCTGGAATGGGAGGATCTTCATCTTTATCAGTAGCATTAATAGGTGCTTTAAATAAACATTACAATTTAGGATTATCCAGACATAATATTGCTCAAAAGGCTTATGATATTGAACGAATTGAATTGAAACAGAAAGGAGGATATCAAGATCAATTTGCTGCTGCCTATGGCGGATTCAATTATATAGAATTCACTGGAGACGTAGATGTAATTCCTTTAAATGTAAGCGAAGAGATGATAAATGAGCTTCAATACCGGTTGATATTATGTTATGTAGGGGGCTTTCATTTTTCTTCTGATATTCAAGATGAAGTATTAAAAGGATATGAATTTGAAAAGAAATCATTTGTTGAAGCAATGCAAGATCTTAAGGATGTTGCTCATTCTATGAGGGAAATCATAGAATCTAATAATTTAAAGATATTAAATGAGTTTGGAGAACTTTTACATAAAGGTTGGTTAGCTAAAAAAAGTTTAAGTAGTAAAATATCAAATAAGAATATTGAAAACTTTTATTTAACTTCAAGAAAATTTGGTGTACTCGGAGGAAAATTGTTGGGTGCGGGAGGTGGAGGGCATCTATTACTATTTTCTAAACCAAATCTAAAATTTAAAGTTATTCAGGAGTTAGAAAAAATTGGTGGAAAAATTGTTAATTTTCACTTTAATCCAAGAGGTCTTGAAGTTTGGAAAATTAAATAAATTTGAAAAATTATAAAAAGCGAATATAAAATGGAAAAAGAAATCATTTCAATTTTAGATGAAAATATTAATGTAATAACACAAATTAAGAATATTACTTCGGTTATAGAAGAAATATCTAAGAAAATAATATATGCTTACAATAATAAGAAAAAAGTTGTTCTTTTTGGAAATGGGGGTAGTGCAGCAGATGCGCAACATATAGCTGCTGAATTCGTTGGAAAATTTTATAAAGATCGTGAATCACTGCCTTCTCTTGCTTTCCATACTAATACATCTGTCCTTACAGCTACAGCTAACGATTTTGGATATGATTTAGTATTTGAAAGACAAGTATCTTCATTTGTAGAAGAAGGAGATGTCGCTATTGGTATTAGTACATCTGGGAATTCTCCCAATGTAATAAAAGGCTTGATAAAAGCTAAAGAAAAAGGGGCCATAACTGTAGGCTTTACTGGTCAAAAAAAGTGTAAAATTGAAGAAATTGTAGATATTTCCTTAAAGATTCCTTCAACTGACACACCAAGAATTCAAGAAGGACATATAACCGTTGGACATATTATTTGTTATTTAGTCGAAAAAGAACTTTTTGGGTAAATGGAACTTCATGAAAAAAGTCGCAGTTTCTATTCATGCAATAGACAACTTTACAGTAGATATCTTAAGGGATTTAGAAGGTTTAGATTACATCCATGTTGATGTTATGGATGGTAAATTTGTAAATAATACAAATAATAATCTAAATGTCTTTAAAACTATAAAAGAAACTTGTGAAATTCCTGTAATCGCCCATTTAATGGTCAAGAATCCTTATGATTATATTGAGAAGATTGCTAATTTTATTGACATCTTTTTATTTCACTTTGAAATTGATAGTGATAAGTTAAAAATTATAAAAGAAGTAAGAAATAAACAGAAAAAAGTTGGTATTGCTTTAAATCCAGAGACTAATATTTCTGAGATTGTACCATTTCTAAAAGTTATCGATCTTGTCTTAATCATGAGTGTAAATCCTGGGTGGTCAGGTCAAAAATTCATTCCTAGCATAGTTGATAAAGTAAATCAATTAGCTGATTACAAAAAGAGATATAATTTTCTTATTGATGTTGATGGTGGAATTAATCTTACAAACGCAAAATTATTAAAAAATACTGATATTTTATCTAGCTCAAGCACTATTCTAAAAACTAAAGAGCCCAATAGAATTATTAAATTATTTAAAGAGTCTGATGAGAATAGTTAAAAAAAACAAAGCTATTTTTTTAGATCGAGATGGTGTGATAAATAAAGAAGTTAGTTATCTTTCAAATCCAGATGATTTTGAATTTATTGAAGGTTCAATTGAAGCATTAAAGCTGTTAAAAAAAAAGGGTTTCTTACTTATTATTATTACAAATCAGGCTGGTATTGCAAGGGGGTTTTTCACAATTGGGATTCTTAGAACAATCCATAATAAGATGACAAATATACTAAAGGAAAACAATGTAATATTAGACGATATTTATTTTTGTCCACATCATCCTGATTTTACGGGACCATGTGATTGTAGAAAACCAAATCCTGGAATGATTCTGGAAGCACAAGTAAATTTTAATATTGATTTAAGCAATTCTTATATGGTTGGTGATACTTTAAATGATATCGAAACAGGAAAAGCAACAAAATGTAAAACAGTATTAGTATTGACTGGATATGGAAATGATGAACAAAAAAAAATACAATCTATAATACCCGACATGATATTTAAAAACTTGAAAGAATTTGCTATAAATATATAAAACCAATTATTATTATATTCACTAACATATAATCGTGAATTGATATGAAATTTTTTATTGATACTGCTAATTTAGAACAAATAAAAGAAATGCAGGCTTTAGGGATAATTGATGGGGTTACAACAAATCCTACGTTATTAGCAAAAGAAGGGGCTGATCCTACAGAACAGTTAAGAAAGATTTGTGAAATTGTTGATGGACCTGTTAGTGGAGAAGTAATAGGATTGACTACCGAAGAGATGGTTAATGAAGCTCGTGAATTAGCAAAAATTGCTCAAAATATTGTTATTAAGATCCCTTTTACGAAGGACGGGATTAAAGCTGTTAATATTCTTGAACCTGAAGGGATTAAAACAAATGTAACTCTTGTTTTTTCACAAAATCAAGTTTTAATCGCTGCTAAAGCTGGAGCATCTTATATAAGTCCTTTCATCGGAAGACTAATGGATAATGGCCAGAATGAAATTGATTTTCTTTGGGAGTGTATGGATATCTTAAATTCTTATGATTTTAAATCTGAACTAATCGTTGCTTCTGTTAGGAATACTCGCCATGTTATTGAATCTGCAAAAATGGGAGCTCATATTGCCACTATTCCTTTTGCTGTTCTTGAAAAAATGTTCAAACATCCAAATACAGATCAAGGATTAGAAGATTTTCTTAAAGATTGGGAAAATTTACAGAAAAAGCTTAAACAGTAAAATTCTTCTCAAAAAACCTCCTATGAATTCATCATATACAAAAATAATACAAAAATTCTCATTAGAATTACTTAGTAAGCAATAAGAAAAATTAAATTAAAGTTAAGTAAATGAAAATGCCCGCTAATAACCTATTATTTAAGATAAAAAGAATACTGTTAAGAATTAAATATTACGGAAATAAAATGATATGTCCTCTCTGTAATGGACATTTCAGAAAGTTTCTCCCCGTGAAAGAAAGAGAAAATGCTTTTTGTCCTAAATGTGGAAGTTTAGAAAGGAATAGATTAATATTTTTATATTTAAAGCAAAAGAGTGTTTTTAATACAAAGAACCAACGAATATTGCACGTTGCTCCTAATAAAATGCTTCAAAAAAAATTAAGCAAATTAGGGAATCTTGAATATATAAGTATTAATATTACACCTGAATTAGCAATGTATAAAATGGATTTAACCAATTTGACATTCGAGAATAATTATTTTGATATTATAATATGCAGTCATGTATTAGAGCATATTGATGATGATAAATTGGCTATGAAAGAATTATATAGAGTATTAAAAGAGAAGGGATGGGGATTAATTTTAGTACATATCGATTCAAATTCGGAAAAAACTATTGAAGGTTCGGAAATAAAGGATTTGAAAATTAGAAAAGAGCTATTAGGACAAGAAGATCATGTAAGAAAGTACGGCTTAGACTTTATTGTTAGATTAAGAAATACAGGTTTTCAAGTAAAAATAGATAATTTTGCAAATGATTTGGAAGAATCAACATTAAAAAAATTTGGTTTAAATAAAAATGAAAAGGTATATTATGTATCTAAAAGCGAAGGATAAATCAAGATTATTCTATATTTTACAATTTAATAAAAATGAAATATATAGTTTCTATACCCAAAAAAAGAATAAAATATTAAATATTTCTGCGAAATATGACTCTTGTTGATGAAATTTCTAAATGGAATGGTAAGAAAGTACTAGTTATTGGAGATGCTTTAGTAGATAAATATATTTTCGGATATACTGATAGAATCTCTCCTGATGCTCCGGTTCCTAATGTAAAAATAGAGGATAGTAGTGCATATATTGGAGCAATTGGATTAGTAATACAATATATACAGTCATTAGGAGGAGTTCCCGAAGTTTGTACCATTATTGGTAATGATTTTGAAGGTGAGTTCTTTTTAAAAAAGATTAAAGAGATAAAAGTAGAGTTTTCTGGCATCCTTGTAGATGAAAAAATAAAAACGCCTCAAATAACTCGAATAAAAGCTATGAATCAACATCTTTTACGTTTGGAAACACATTACAATGGTGAATTCCCTCAAAAAATAAGAGATAAATTTACAGATCTCATTGCTAATGCTCCTAAAGATTTAGGAGCAATATTAATTTTAGATTATGGGTTAGATGGCATTTTTGAGGATGTTTTTATTCAAAAATTAATTCGTTTTTTAAAAGAAAAATATAGGAATGTACCTATCATTGCCCGTCCCACTAAATCTAATTACTTTCTCTATGAAAATGTGGATTTTATTAGGATGAATCTTCAGAAAGCATTGGATACATTTTCTATCGATTGCTGCAATGATACGAGTGTCACCATTGCTGGAAAAAGGATTCTAAACTCTTCCAAATGCAAAAATCTCCTATTGAATTATTTAGAAACAGATTCTTTTCTCTTTTCAAGTGAAGTTGAAAAGGTGGAAAAATTTTACCCATTTTTAAAACAACCAGTCAGAAGTTATGTAGCTGTTGGTAGTGTCATAATGGCAGTATTAGGATTATCATTTGCATCTGGAATTTCTGTTTCAGATGGAGTAAAACTTGCACTCTATGCAGCCACGCTCACAGCTACTCTGCCTCCTGTTGAATTTTATAAAGCTGAAAAACTTCAAGGTTTTATGTTAACTGAGATGAATGAAAAATAATTTAATCATTATTGTATTAGCATGGAATTATCTAAAGCTGATGAGCAGACAATCTTAACTGAGATTTTAGATATCAAAGAAATCATTTTAAGAATGATATATGAAGCTCAATCAGGGCATCCAGGAGGTTCATTGTCATGTGCTAATATTATCTATCTCCTATACAATCATATCATGAAAATTGACCCAAATAATCCTCAATGGGAAGAGAGAGATATATTTATTTTGAGTAAAGGACATGCAGCACCAGCGTTGTATGCAGTTTTATCAAGATTAGGATTTATAGAAAAAGAAGATTTATACACATTAAGACAAAAAGGGTCAAAATTGCAAGGACATCCTGTTAAAAATCCAGAAATTGGAATAGAAATATCAACAGGATCATTAGGAATGGGATTATCTATTGGTGTGGGTTGCGCTTTAACTGCTAAATTAGATAATGCAAGTAAATATATTTATGTGTTATTAGGAGATGGAGAGTTAAATGAAGGAGCTATCTGGGAGGCAGCAATGTCTGCAAGTCATTATAAGTTGGATAATTTAATAGCGATTGTAGACCGTAACGGGATACAAATAGACGGTTCAACTGAAGAAATTATGGCTCTAGAGCCTTTAGCAGACAAATGGAAATCATTTGGTTGGGAAGTAATTGAGGTTGATGGCTCAAATTTAATTGAAACGTTAAATGGTTTTGAAAGATCTAAAAGTATAATTGGAAGACCTAAAGTAATTATCTCTTATCTAATTAAAGGAGCAGATATTTCATTTATGCAGCATACTAAAGAATTTCATGGTCGAGCACCAAATAATGAAGAATATAAAGTTGCCCTTAGAGAATTGGAGAATATAAAGAAAACTATATTAAAAGGTGAGTAATTAAATTTCTGATTCAGCACTTAGGGATACATTTGGAGATTTTCTTGTTGAAATAGGAAAAAAAAACAATAAGATTGTTGTCTTGGATGCAGATTTATCGGCATCTACAAAAACATTTAAATTTGCTAAGGCTTTTCCTGATAGATTTTTTAATATGGGAATTGCAGAACAAAATATGTTAGGAACAGCTTTAGGTTTTTCAATATCAGGAAAAATTCCTGTTGTAAGTGGTTTTTCAATATTTACAACAGGAAGAGCATGGGAATTCATTAGAGTTGCAGCTCACGATAATTTAAATTGTAAGATCATTACGACACATGGTGGTATGGTAGGAGAGGATGGGAGTACGCATAACTCTTTTGAAGATTTGAGTCTAATGGCAACGCTCCCAAATATGAATATCCTAATTCCTTCAGATAATATTGAATTAATTGAGATGTTAGAT
>JAHPYZ010000113.1 GCA_019058425.1 Promethearchaeota archaeon | reverse complement strand
GATTAACTCCTCAATAGAGTAATATGGAGCGATTCCAGAAACAATTTGTCGTAAATCCTTCTCCCCACAATCAACCAATATTCTATAAAGATTCCTAGATTTTGGTACTTTTATACAATCTTTAACTAATGCTACTCTAATATCAAGTTTTGTAAAATCCTCATATTTAACTTCCATAAATTTTTCAACCCCTCAAAGGCATTCCATTTAGATTTATAAATTCTTCAGTTTGAGGTTTCTTCTCTCGATAGGGATTTTTAATATTATTTATTTTTCTTCCAAAAGTTAGATAACCTGTATGGCCGATCATTCTTACTTCTGGACGTGTAGCATTTTCCTTTACTTGGATCTTTCGCTTCATTAATTCATAGGTATTTATCTCAATAAAATTGTTTTCTCTCATTACTAAAACAGTTTTTTTAACTTGTTCTATTGTAGGGGAGAAAGATACTAATACACCACTTAATTTTAAGTATTTCTTAATTCTCTCAACAGCATCCCAAGGAGTAGCTAGATCTAAAATCATAGCATCGACATTCTCATGTTTAAGATCATCTTTTATTAAATCCCCATATTTAATACTTACTACATCCTCTAACTTTGCTTTAAGAATATTTTCATTTGCTCTTTTGAGAGATTTTTCCCTAATATCATATGAATATATATGCCCATTTGGGCGAACATAATTACCTAATATGCATGTTAGAGCTCCAGAACCGGTCCCTGCTTCAATAACTACGCTTCCGGGCCCAATTCCTGAATAAAGCAAAATCATTCCAGCATCTTCAGGATAAATTATTTGAGTTTTCCTCGCCATATGAAGAACATAATCAGAAGGTAAAGGTTTTAATACATAAAATTTATACCCTTGGGTTTCATGAGGTTTTGAAAAGACTACTGATCCATAATTCTGTCCAATTATGTCATCGAACTCAATAATTCCTTTATGTGAGTGGAAACTTTCACCTTGTTTCACTTGAACGAGCCATCGCCTTCTATCATCAAGGATCAAAAAAATTAAATCATTTTCTTTAACAATTTCAGAGCTCATTTTAAATGTAATCTTGTTTTATTTCTGAAACATCAAAATCTTTAATTAGTATTAAGAAGGCTTACTTTTATTATTAATTTATTTACTTAAAATAGAAAAAATATATAAAAAATTGTTAACTCTCAAATATATTAAACTTATGAAAAAGCTTTTTTATTAATACTCTTTAATGAATTAATTTATGAGTAGAGAGAGACAGCATAACGGTAATACATCTCAAACATCTTCTAGAAACCTTCAGTCTCAAATAGAGAATTTACGACAGAAAAGAGACGAACTGAACGATAAAACAAAACAATATATCAATGATCTCCAAGAAGTTGATATAGAAATTGCAAATTCTCTAAAAGTTGCTAAGGAAAAATACAAAAAGAAGAGAGATTATTGGAATGACAAGGTTAAACAATTAAAGGATAAAAAGATTGAATATAAAACCCTATTAGATCGTCTTTTAGAAGACAAGAAAAGTTTGCAAAAAATAGAAACAAGGGGTAAAGATAATAAGCAAATTCTCTCTATGAAACAAATTGAACGTAAAATAGATAATTTAGAAAGAAGAATTGAAACGGATAAACTTGATATTGCTGAAGAAAATATCATAATTGATAAAATTAGAGAATTAGCATCTATGAAACAAGAATACTTATCAGAACAAAAAAACAGTGAAATCTTTAAAATTGAGAGAAAAATTGAAATTGTAAAGATCAATTTGAACAAGATCTATGAACAATTAAATAAATGGTCTGATAAATCTCAAGAAAATCATGCTAAAATGCTTGAAGAATTCCAAAATGTTGATAAACTAAAGGAAAATAAAAAAAAATTAGAAGAAGAATTGATTGAAAATAAAAAAACAGCTGATCGATACCATGAACAATATCTAAAGGTAAAAAACCAAAGAAAGAAAACATATAAAGGTAAAAAACCTTACAGTCCAAATAAAAGACCACATCCAAAATATAACCAAAGTTCGAAGAAAAATGAGATGCTTGAAAAAATTAAACAAGATAAATTAGCAACAGCACTAGAAAAGCAAAAAGCTGGTAAAAAATTAAATCTATTTGAAGCTCGACTAATTCTTGAAAAAACTAAAGAATAAATACTCATTTTAAAGTAGACAATTTTTCAGTTTTCTCTATCCTAAGCAGTCTTTACAATTACTGTTTTAAATGAAGGAATTTTTTTAAAAAATTAAGAGATCTGAATAAGATTTAAAAAAATTGTAGATTTATTAGTTTCATAACGTTTAAAATTAATGGAAGGGAAGTTTAAATTTGAAAGAAAAAGTATCTGAAATTAGAAATCTATTACAAGAACACCATAATTGGTTTATACAATCTATTCCTCTTATTGCTTCTGAAAACATTACTAGCCCTGCGGTGGATGAGGCTTGTGCTTCTGATTTTTCACATCGATATGCAGAAGGGTGGAGTGGGCAAAGAGTTTATGCTGGGTGTAAATATATCGATAAAGTAGAAGATGTTTGCATGGAACTTACAAAAAAATATTTTGATTGTTTGCATGCTGATGTACGTCCGATTTCTGGTGTAGTTGCTAATTTAACCATGTATAATGCCCTTACTTCAGATAATAATGGGAAAATGTGTTGCATGTCAATAATTCGAGGAGGACATATTTCCCATGGACCAAGGTTTGCGAAAAGTGGAAGAGAAATTTTTGGAACTGCAGGGACCACAAGGGGATTAAATATTGAATACCTTGCTTTTGATAATGATGAGATGAATTTAGATATAGATAAATCTGCAAAAGTAATTAGAGAGTTCGAACCTGAATTAGTTCTTTTTGGGGGTTCTGTTTTTCTTTTTCCTCATCCTGTTAAAGAACTTGGAGAAGTTGCTAAGGAAGTGGGAGCTTATGTAGGATATGATGCTGCTCATGTAGCAGGTTTAATTGGATCTGGTTATTTTCAAGATCCTCTTAGAGAAGGGGCTGATGTAATGACCTTAAGCACTCATAAGACTCTTCCGGGGCCTCAACATGGCACTTTAGTATCGAATAGAGAGGATTTAATTGATACTTTAAGATCTTGTGCATTTCCCGCCCTCCTTTCTAATCATCATTTACATAATGTTGCTGGATTAGCTGTTGCATTAGCTGAGATGCTTGAATTCGGAAAAGAATACCACAAAAATGTGATTGAGAATGCTAAAGCACTCGGTCAGGCTCTTAATGAGAGAGGATTATCAGTCTTAATGGAACATAAAGGATTTACTGAATCTCATCAAATTGTTGTTGATATTGTAGAACACGAAAAAACTATTGGTCTTGGAGGAGATATTGAAAAATTGTTAGAATCGAGTAATATTATCTTAAATAGAAATTTACTTCCACGAGATTTAACAGAAGGACGGCACTATCAGAATCCGGGAGGTTTACGCATAGGTACATCTGAAGTCACTCGGCTTGGAATGGGAAAAAGTGAAATGGTTGATATTGCTGAATTCTTTAAAAAATTAATAATTGAGAAGAAAGACCCTAAAAAAATAAAAAATGAAGTAGCAGAATTTCGTAAGGATTTCCAAGAAATTCAATATTGCTTTCAGCCAAAAAATAAAGCGTATGAATATTTAAAGTTCTATTAATATTTATTTTTTTAATTTTTTCAGTAGAATAATAAAACTTATCTTACAGTATTCATTTAACACTAATTATAATTTTGAGTTATTTAAGATCATGAGTCTAGAGATACTTGAAAAAACAGAACACAATCTTAAGTTTATAGTAGATGGAATCTCAATTGAGATGGCAAACGCTATTAGAAGAATTATCATCTCTGAAATCCCGGTCATGGCTGTTGATGAAGTTATAATACTTAAAAATGATAGTCCATTGTATGATGAGATTATTTCACACCGATTAGGTTTACTTCCTTTAACAACTGATTTAGAAGTATATAAGTTACCTCGAGAATGTGAGTGTGGGGGTTACGGGTGTCCGCTTTGCCAGATTTCTTTGACATGTGAAGTTACAAACACATCAAATACACCTCTACAAATTTATTCTGGAGATTTAAATTCTAATGATCCAAAGATAGTTCCTGTCAATCCAAAAATACCAATTGTAAAAATTGATAAAAACGATAAAGTAATAATTGAAGCTTATGGAATTTTGGGGCTTGCCAAGGATCACGTTAAATGGCAAGCGGTTTCAAATATTTTCTATAGGTTTTATCCTCAAATAGAATTTGATGATAGTAAATGTGCAAAATGCCCAGATAAATGTAGAATATCGAGATTATGTCCTGAAAATTTGTATGATTTCTCAAATAAAAAAAGTCCAGTGTTAGTTGAAGATTATTGGAAATTATGCACATTATGTAATTCATGTCAGTTTGAATGTCCAGAGGAAGCTATAAAAGTATATTGGAAAGACAATACTTTTATCTTCTCAATTGAAAGTGATGGAGTTCTTCCATTTGGAACAATTATTAGTAAAACATTTGAGATTTTCTTGGAGAAAATTGAAGAATTTGTAGAAAGCCTTGAAGAAGTAGAGATAGAATCGTGAATTATCAAAAAATTATTAAAATATTAAAAATTTAAAATTATAGATTTATTGAACTAAAACGAGAGTAGTAGCTTTCTAATGTCTCATAAAGTATCTGGACCAAGTAACTTCTATACTAGGAAACTAATTAGAGATTTATGGAAGACAAAGATAAATATTTGGAAAAAAGTTTCAAAAAAATTAAGTGGTCCAAGAAAGAATAGAATTAGAGCAAATTTATATCGTATTAATAAGAAAACAAAGAAAGACGATATTATTGTTATCCCTGGAAAAGTTTTAGGAATAGGGGAGTTAGATCACAAACTTACCATTGCATGCTTAGAATATTCACAATCAGCACAAAAAAAAATTGAATCATCTGGTAGTACATTATTATCAATTGAAGAACTAATGGATCAAAATCCCAAAGGTACAGGTGTAAAAGTCTTTTATTGAAACTCCAAACAAATTAAGTATAAGTGATTAAGTTATGGTAATCGAATATCAATTATATGATGCATCGAATAAAATATTAGGGCGTTTTTGTAGTCATATTGCTAAAAAAGCTTTATTAGGAGAGTATATTGTTATTGTTAATGCAAAAGACGCGATAATTAGTGGCACAAAAAAGGACATTCATGAAAGGCATTTAACAAAACTCAATATTTCAACAGCAACAAATCCACGTAGAGGTCCCTTTCATGAAAGGAGACCGGATACTTTTATGAGAAGAGTTATAAAGCAAATGTTACCAAGAAAGAAGCTCCGAGGAAAAGAGGCTTTAAAAAGAGTTCATGTTTATATTGCAGATATTCCTGAACGTTTTAAGAGTAGATATCAAAAGTTAGTGCCTAATGAAATAAATAATGTGGATAAAAAACGACTTTCATACTATAACAGGTATATTACTCTAGAAAATTTATGCCAACGAATTGGTTGGAAAAATAACAAGATTGAGGCTTAAGAAATGTCAATGAAAGTAGTTCAGGCATCAGGAAAAAGAAAAGCAGCTATAGCTCGAGCCGTTTTAAGGCATCCTGCAAAAGGTCAAATAAAAATAAATAACGTACCTTTACAATTATATGAACCTGAAATTGCTAGATTAAGAATTCAGGAAGTTCTTGAAATTTTAGATCACCCCAAAATTGAAAAATGTGATATTAATATTAATGTAAAGGGCGGTGGAAAAAGTGGACAAACTGATGCTGTACGTATGGCGATTGCGAAATCAATATATAAATTTATCGGGACAAAAAAAATAGAAAGGACATTTAGAGAATATGATGATTCACTTTTATCTGGAGATTCGAGAAGAACTGAACCGAAGAAGTTCGGAGGAAAGAAAGCTCGTTCAAGAAGACAAAAAAGTTTTAGATAGATTAATATATTTTTAAATTGGGGTCAATTCTACTCCTATTTGTTTTAAATCTTCATAAAAGGAAGGATAAGAATCTTCTACAATATCACTTTTTTTAATAGAAGAACTAGATTCTGCATATAAGGCTGCTATGCTGCAAGCCATTGCGACTCTATGATCATTATTGTGATTTATAGAGATACCCTTTAATTTATCACAATGAAAAATAGTTAGCTTATCTTCTTCTTCAATTACTTTAACTCCGAAATTCCTCAATTCTCGAGCCATAACTGAAATTCTATCGCTTTCTTTTAATCTTAGATTGGATGCGTTATATAAAACAGTTTTTCCTTCCGCAAAGGCTCCTATAACAGATAATATCGGAAATAAATCGGGAATTTCAATGCAATCAATATCGATACCCTTTAAGGGATAATTAACAATATCGCTATTTAGTATAACTCTTTCTTTTTCTTCATCAAATTCTATATTAGCTCCCATTTCCTTTAAAATCTCAAGAATCTTCTTATCAGCTTGGTAATTCTTAAGATTTAAGTTATTTATAATTACTGATGATGGTTTTGGAGATAAAGCTGCTGCTGTTAAAATAAATGAGGAAGAAGAAAAATCTCCTGGAATAGTAAATGACTGAGATCTATATGTTTGTTCATTTGTGACATAAAATCTTCCAGTCTCGAAATTGGATTGAATACTAACTCCAAATGTTTCTAATACATCTAATGTGATATTTATATAAGGTTTGGATGATAATGGAGAAATACATTCTATTTCAATGTAATCTGTGTTCTCACATTTTAATGAAGGACATAATATTAACAAGGCAGAGATAAACTGGGCCCTAATTGCACCATGGATCTTAATTTTATTACATATTAGTTTTTTACGTTTGTTTTTTAGTCTATCGGGTTTCAAATTAAAAAATCCTGCGAGCTGTTCAAGTGTGTTTAGAAGCGGAAGAATGGGTCGTTTGAGTCTAAAGAAATCTCCTGTTAAAGTCAAACCCCCTTTAACTAATAAAGATAATGCACTAAAAAGTCTAACTGTTGTTCCAGAATTCTTACAATCTATAGATTTCTTAGGAGATATATAAGCATTCTTATCACGTTTAACTATATATATATTATCACTTTTTTTAAGAATTCTAATACCTATTGACTGTAATAAATTTATTGTAACTGCCACATCTCCACTAAGTGAGGGATTTTTAATTATTGAAATCCCATCAGCCAAACTTGCAGAAATAAAAGCTCTATGAGAATAGCTTTTTGATCCGGGTGCTGTGATTTCACCTTCTAATCCGTTTACGATTGGATTAATTTTAAGATTCATTAAATAATAAATAGAAACTTATAGATATAATATTAATTAAATAATCATGTAAGACTATATTTTAAAAAATCCTTAGAAAATGTGAAAATTATGGATAATTCCCTTGGTACAATTTTTAGAATAACTTCTTTCGGAGAAAGTCACGGAGAGTTAGTGGGAATAATTATAGATGGTGTACCCGCAGGATTACTTTTAGATTTAGATTTTATCCAAAGTGAACTCAATAAAAGGAAACCCGCACAATCACACCTAGTAACAAGTCGTAATGAGGAAGATAAATTAAAAGTATTGTCAGGTGTATTCAATAACAGAACAACAGGAGCTCCAGTTTGTTTAATAATTGAAAATAAAGATATCGATTCTTCCTACTATGAGAAATATAAAAATTATTTAAAACCATCACACGCAGATTATTCAGCTCAAATGAAATACGGTGGATTTTCCGATTATAGAGGATCTGGCCGATTATCTGGAAGAATCACAGCAGGATTTGTAATGGCAGGTGCTGTAGCAAAACAAATTTTGGAAAAATATGATATTTTTATATTCGCATATACAAAAAGTATTGGAAATATACGAGATGATGAAGTATATAGTTTAAATGAGATTGAAAACTTAACTAAATTAAGGGAGAAATCCCCTTCAAGAGCTATTAATCCAGAGAAAGCTATACAAATGGAAGAATCAATTAAAGAGGTGAAAAATCAAAATGATTCTATTGGAGGAACTGTAAAATGTGTAGTAACAAATTTTCCTGAAGGAAAAGGAGGACCTGTTTTTAATAGTATTGAGTCAAATATAAGTAGAGCTGTATTTGCTATTCCTGCGATAAAGGGTATCGAGTTTGGTGCGGGCTTTAGATCATCCAAAATGAAAGGTTCAGAACATAATGATCCATGGATTTTAAAGGATGGAAAAATCCAGACAAGTAAAAACGATGCTGGGGGAATTATAGGAGGGATTTCTACTGGAATGCCGATTGAATTTACCGTTGCAGTCAAACCAACAGCTTCTATTGGTATTCTCCAGAAAACTATCGATATCAAAAATAGAAAAGATGTTGAGATTGAATTTTCTGGTCGTCATGATCCATGTATTGTTCCCCGGATAGTCTCTGTAATTGAGGCTATGACTGCAAACGTCTTACTAGATTGTTTATTAGTTGAGGGATATATTCCCAGAATTTTAAAGGTAGGTTAAAGGAAAAATTATATTAATATTTATTATCAAGAAAATTTAAAATATTAATTAATAATTATAGATGATTTTAAGAGAATATTAATAAGTGAATTTGGATGAATGTATCTCTACAAGAAAAATTTATTGAAGATGTAATGAAGATAATAGATAGGTGGTCTTTTGAGCAGTGTGCTTTTTGTGAAGATGGAACATTGGTATCAATCGAAGGAATGCTTGATTTTAAATGTAGTAAATGTGGAAATACTATGAATCCAATTAAGTATCTAGGAGAGATTGCAAATATTGTTTTCAATTTTAGAGAACATACCGCAAATCTCAAAATTAATGATGAGATTGAATAAACTTTTTAATATCAGGAAATAGTAAATTCAGGTATCAAATTTATCAAACTCAATTCTTCAATAACTATGAAAAATTCTTAGGTGTTAATAATGGAATTACCGATAAGTGCTGTTTTAATAGGTGCTGGGAGGAGAGGGCTTCAAATCTATGGGGAGTATGCTCTGAGATTTAAAAAAAAATTAAATTTTGTAGCAATCGCGGAACCAATAAAAACTAGACGCGAAAAATTTGCGAAATTACATGAGATTCCATCAAATAGATGCTTTGAAAGTTGGAAAGATATATTCTCAGAGGAAAAGTTAGCAGATGTAGCATTTATATGCACACAAGATCAAATGCATGCTACTCCTTGCCTATTAGCATTAGAAAAAGGTTATCATGTGCTATTGGAAAAACCTATGGCGAATAACATCGAAGATTGCATTAAAATTGTAAAAAAAGTAGAAGAAACTGAACGGATTTTAGGAGTGAGTCATGTTTTAAGATATACTAAATTTTTCTCAACAATTTATAAAGTGATACAAAAAGGGATCTTAGGTGATATTATAAATATTACACATAGAGAAAATGTAATGTGGTATCACTATGCACATAGTTTTATTAGAGGTCCTTGGGCAAATGTAGAAAAGTCATCTCCAATGATTTTGGCAAAATGTTGTCATGATCTTGATTTACTTTATTATATGGTGGGGTCACTTCCTAAGAAAATTAGTTCTTTTGGAAATTTATTCTATTTCAAACGAGAAAACAAACCAAAAGGAGCTCCAGAATTTTGTTTAGATGGATGTCCTGTAAAAGATAAATGTTTATATTATGCTCCTAAAACATATATCGATATTGTACCGCAAATCCAAATGCTAGAAAAAAGTGAAAATATTGGTCTAAAATTATTAGGTAGGCTAAGAAAGAAATACATAAAATTTTTAACATTTATATCGAAATTAATTATTCCATTAAGGGATATAAGGTATTATAAAGATTTTCCAGTGTATTATATTTATACTGGTCATAAAGAAGATTATTCCGATGAAGCTAAAGAGAAAATTTTAAAAAGGAGTCCCTATGGTAGATGTGTGTATCAATGTGATAATAATGTAGTTGATCATCAAGTTGTAAATATTGAATTTGAAAACGGAGTTACAGCAAATTTAACAATGCATGGCTTCAGTGAACAGGAAGGTCGTACTTTAAGAATTGATGGAACAAAAGGAACGATAATAGGAGAATTTCATGTTAGTGGAGAGAAAATAATATATTATGATCATTTTTCTGGTAAAGAAAAACTTCTTCATAAAAAGAAACTAACTCGTGAATCTGGAGAGTATGGTGTAGGAGATTTTCAATTAATAGATGCGTATATTGATTCCCTTATTAGTAAAACAAAATCTCAACCATTAACAAATGCACGTGAGACACTTGAGAGTCATTTAATGGCCTTTGCAGCCAATGAATCACGTTTAAAAGAAATTATAGTTGATATGGATGATTTTCGTAGAAGAGCTGAACATTTATGAATAATATATCGAAGTTTATTATGATAATAATGATGAAATTATAGTTAATTTATTATAGTTAACAGTATAAGATCAAATATACCTAATTTTAAATTCTAAAAAGATACAATAGAATGGAAAAAAAAATAGACACTTCTCAACAATTTATTGAATTCTACAAGAAAAAGGGAGATTATTTAGTAACTCTTTCAGAAAATCATTTTAAGAATATTGAGTATCGCAAGTGTCTTGAATTGTTAAATCAAGCTTACGGAATGTATATGAAGGGAAATTACACAGAACTTGCTGAAAAGACAAAACAAAGATTTTTAGAAATCAAAGAAAAGTACTTTAAAAAATAAAATTACTAATCATACTCTAAAGTATTCCTAAGTTTTTCTTCAATATCTTCAATATGAGAACCTTGCCAATATACTTTTTTACATTGAGGATTTATACATTGATAAAATTCTGAATAATTTTTGAAGGTTTCTTCTAAAATAAGCTTTTTTATCAAAACTTTATTTTCTACTCTTTTTAACTGAGAGTTACAGATAGAACATCTCGCGCTTCTAAAATTAAATTTAAAAACTACACCAAAGTTTTTGTTCAGTTGTTTTAAATAGTTATATATACCTTTTCCGTTGAGAAAAACACTCTTCTCCATATAAAGCTTATATAAACCATAGTCTTTTGTGATGATAAGCCTTCCATTTTTTTTGGCATATTCTATTAATTTTTCATCTGGAACTGGATCTAGATTAAAAAAATCAATTAAATCATTTGCGTAAACTGTGTCATATCCAAAAATTCGTAAAAATCGCGTCAACTTACCTAACATAGCATCAGTTAAAAATTTCATATTAAAGACGATAAGGTTTTATTATGGAGTGCTAGGTTAAATATATTAAAAGTATCTAATAAATTTTTAACGACAGTAAGATTATATTATAAATAACGGAGATTTAATCAAAATAAAAAGTATAACCGGTTTAAATGGAAGCTAAAGAGTTAATGGAAAAGGCTGCGAGATTTCATGGTCACATTTGTCCGGGTTTGGCAATTGGTGTTTTAGCGGCCAAATATATTTTAGAGCATGGATATAAATATTCTCCAAATGAAGAGCTAGTTGCTATTGTTGATAATGATAATTGTAGTGTGGACGCTCTCCAAGCCATTTTAGGTACAACATTTGGAAAAGGAAATCTTGTTCATCAAGATTATGGAAAAATGAACTATTACTTTTATGATAGAAGGATCCAAAAAGGTGTAAAAATGATAATAAAAAAGTGGGATTATAGAGATAAAAAGTTGACAAAAGATGAAAAAATTCAATTCTTATTGAATTCAAAACCAGAAAATATATTTAATGTTTATGAAATTGAATATAATCCTCCTGGTTTAGCTCTGATTGAAGAATCTGTACCATGTGAGATATGTGGCGAACTAGTTCAAAATAGTAGACTAATGACTTACAATAACTCTGATATGTGTATTCCTTGTTATAAAAAAATGAGAGGATAATTATAATTAATATTCTTTATATTTGATATTTTATGTTAGATCCCTCGAATAAAACTATAATATGTACTATTCTTATTAGTAATTAATTAATCAGACAATTTTGAAATATTATGGAAATTAGCAATCAAAAGATAATGCCTGGTGCAGGACCTTTTCATTTTGATGGAAATAATGTTGGAATTCTAATTATACATGGTGGAGGGGGCGGAACTTGTGTTGATTTGAAACCTCTAGGAGAAGATCTTCATAAGAAAGGTGGATACACGATTAGTATTCCTTTACTT
>JAHPYZ010000028.1:3900-52069 GCA_019058425.1 Promethearchaeota archaeon | reverse complement strand
GTGTAAGAATTTACACTACCAAAAGACAAAAATCCAGGGTGTAGGCAGGAGTCATTTTAGGTTTGTTTTTTTTTATAGAATTTATAAGTCTAAATTTTAATGGTTTTCAATTCTGATAAATTTCAATTTTTATCTTAAGTTTTATATATCATTAGGAATTTATAAATCAAATTGTTAGTAATTGTAGGTTTTTGTGTCCAAATTTTTTGATTTAATATAAAAAAAAAGTTAGAGATCATTTTTTAATTATAGAATATTGGATAATTGGTTAAACTATGTCAAACACCAGTAAAGATCAAACAGTAGGCAGACCAGAACCAGAGTTTAAAATTGATATTGGAACAATAATTTTCATAATTATTGGTTTTATTGCATCATGGTTAAATATGTTATTAATTTTGGATTCTATGCAGATTTGGTCTTATTTAACTATAATTTTTACAACAATAATACCTACAGTAGTTATTGCTTTAAAGAATCGGTTCTGGGGATATGGATATTTAATTGGATTTGCGATTGCCGGTATTCCTTTCTCATTTTTAAGTCCACCTTATGGAGATTTATTTATCGGATGGTACACATTTGCGACATCTTCATTCATATTTATAATTCTCTGGTTAATCTTCTGGAAAGCGTGGAGATCTTTATCATCAATAAAACAAGTGTGATGGGACGAGAAAGAGCAATAAATCTCATTCAATTAGTTACCGTAAATTAAGGAATAACAAGTTGTTTACATTTAATACATAATCTTGCTTCGAGTCTTGCTTTTTTAGCACATTCCAAACAATACTTTGTTTTACACGTAGGACATGAGTATATTTCACCTTTAATCACACCCTTATGAAAAAGGCAAAAATTATCCTTTATTTCAAAAGAGGGAGGGAGTGCTGGTGGAGGTGGAATTTTTTTATCACTCATTAAATCACGAATAAGAGTTAGTTTAATTATATTTATTACTGGTTGGATAATAAAAATAAAGCTAAATATTAAGAGTTTTCAATTTAATTTAGCATAGGGATATCTTCAATAGCAACATTTATTACGTTTGCCACAGACATGAATTTATCTTTTATCATATCAATAGTCAATTCTCCAGAGTCTACCATATCTCCAATTAAATAAGTTTCGTAAAAACATTTTTCCATTTCATAACATAATCCTGTTGTGTGTAAGATTTCCTTGCTTAAATTCAGTTCATTCAAGACATTAGATATTCCTTTCACAAGATCTGGTGAAAATTCTTTTAGTTTTACAAGAATCTTCTTAATATTTTTATTTTTTGTGGGAAAACAGCTTATTTTAACGACATCTTCCCGTGAAATGAAAATTAATAAATAATAGGGTGAATCTAGTATTTCTTCTTTAATTTCAGAAGGAAAAATAGGATTTGTATTTAATTCATTATCATTTATAATTAATCCTATAGAAATTTTATTTTTATAGGTACTATTATCTGTTTCCATTATCATCAAAAACCTAAAGGTAATTAAAAGTTATATTTGAGTAAGGATATATAAAGTTTTTTTCTTTTTATTTTTATTTTTTTATTTGTTAATATAGTTATATTTAATAGTTTTTATAATTCGTAAAATTTCAACTTATATTTCCACATTTTAATTTTCTAGATTTAAGATGGGGGTATTACTAAGATATTATTTATCTTTTATACTAAAATCCAATTATTATTAAACAAGATCTCTATTTTTTCCTATCTATACTAATTATGGATTATCAAAACAATTTTAGAAAAATTGGAAATAATTTTGGATTTCAACTGGATAAGTATGATTCTCAAGATTGTAGGTTTCATGCAATTTATTTTATAGATTATGAAACAGGTGCCTTGCTTGTCAGCAACAGGTATACAAATAGTCTAAGTTTTTTAAAGGAGGACCTTATTAGTAGCTTTTTAAATGCAATTAATCTATTTATTAATGAGGTGAAAACAGGAGAAAATGAGGAACTTCAAGAAATTAATTTTAAAGGGACGAGAATCTTATATGAAAGAGAAGGACGTTTATTAGCAATAGCTATTACAAAAAAAACCAACTTACAAATTGAAAGAGGGATTCTGCGAGAAGTTATGGAGGATTTTTATATAAGATTCAAAAATTTCATCAATAATTTTAATGGAGCAATAAGTCCATCAATTAGAGATTATAAAAAAAGATTAAAAAGTATGAATTTAAACTCTCTTTTCAAATTCAATATTCATATTTAGTTTTTTTACTCAGTTTCTTCACTATCATCCTTTTTGATTTTTTCTACCTCAGAATCAAATTTTTTTACAATTTTTTTTGCTTCAGTTTTAATATCTATTCGATGAGCATCAAGTTCTTTTTGTTCTTGTATTTCTTCTGCTTGTTTTTCTATAGTATCTAAGATCTTTTGGCTAGGTTTCTCTAAGTCGGGATGGATCTCCATGCGCTTTTCATCCTGTTCTTTCCGTTTTTCTATTAGGAAAGCTTTTTCTCCAATAGATCTACTTATAGCTTCGGCTGGTGCCTTTAAGTCCGGATGGATCTCCATGCGTTTTTCATCTTGTTCTCTCTGCTTTTCTATCATGAATGCTTTCTCTCCAATTGACTTATTTATCGCTTCAGCTGGTGCCTCTAAATCCGGATGGATCTCCATACGTTTTTCATCTTGTTCTCTGCGTTTTTCTATCAGAAAGGCTTTCTCTCCAATAGATTTATTTATAGCTTCGGCTGGTGTCTCTAAGTCCGGATGGATCTCTCTACGTTTTTCATCTTGTTCTCTGCGTTTTTCTATCAGGAAGGCTTTCTCTCCTACAGATTTTTCTATTTTCTCACTAGTGCTCTCCAAATCAGGATGGATCTTCATGCGTTTTTCATCAAGTTCACGTTGTTTTTCGACCCGAAATGCTTTTTCTCCAATAGTTTTTTCAATCTTCTCACTAGTTCCCTCTAAATCAGGATGGATCTCCATTCGCTTTTCATCTTGTTCTTTCCGTTTTTCTATCATGAACGCTTTCTCTCCTATAGACTTTTCAATCTTTTCACTAGTACTTTCTAAATCAGGATGGATCTCCATACGCTTTTCATCTTGTTCTCTCCGTTTTTCTATCAAAAATGCTTTTTCTCCAATAGCTTTTTCAATTTTCTCACTTGTATTTCCTAAATCAGGATGAAGACCAATACGCTGTTCATCTAATTCCTTTCTTTTAACGATATGGAAAGCTTTCTCTTCAATAGCTTTTTCTATTTTTTCAGCAGTAGCGTCTATGTCTGGATGTAATTCCATACGTTGTCCATCTCGCTCTCTTTGCTTTTCTATTCGAAAGGCTTTCTCTCCTACAGATTTTTCAATTTTTTCTGCTGTACCTTCCAAATCAGGATGTAATTCTTTTAATTGAGCAGTAGTTTCTTTCTGAAGATCAATTCTAAATGCTTTCTCTTCTATCAAATTTGAAATTAATTCTTTTCCCTCTTCAAATGCTCTTTTTCTTTCTTCTTCAGTACTTTTTAAATAAGCATCTCTTTCTTCTTTTTCTTTCTTATAGAGGTCATCAACTAGTTTTTTTTGTTGTTCTATTTCTTCACTAGTTAAAGGTTTTTCATTTTCACCCAATCTACTCACTTTTGAAAAATTATTGAGATTTTTTAAATATAATATCAAAATTCCTATTTAATAATTTTTATGTTTATTCTATAAAAATATTTTAAACTGAAGGAAGTAGATTATTTTTTAAAAGAAATAAATGAACTTTTATTCATTTATTTTATAGGAATGGGCTCAAAAGAATCGTCAGGAATGTGTTCCATGAGACTTAGCATTGTTAATTTCATAGTAAGCATTTCCATTCCTTCAACTTGTAATTTCTTTGATTTATCGGAGTCTGGAGATAAATTATGTTTAGTAATTATATTTTTGAATTCTTGTTTGTAAATTTCATATAAATCATCTTGGTTATCTAAACTAATCTCTTGACTCCTTAACCAAGCATCAATTTCATTTTTAATTTGGATGTCTGTACCATTAGCCATGTTATAGGCAACTTCAACTTCTTTTAACTGTTGTAGATTATTGAGATACGACTGATCCTGATACATTGGTTTGATTAATAATCCAAGATTCGTTATTAAAGGTTGTACTTTTAATTTTTCAAGCGAATCGACTAAAAACTCTAAAACTTGATCTTTTTGGTTCAATTTAGAATAATTAATATACTCCTGGATAAAATGCATTATAGAGTTTTTTACTAATAAGTCCTCAAAATCAAAGATAGAATCGGGTTTAATTTCAAGTGTTTTATTAATACAATTATATAATGATTTCTTGAAAGGTTCAATATCATTAAACATCGAAAATTTATTTATAAAACTCAATATATCGCCAATAATTTCGAGTTTATTCTCATCTGGCTCCGAGTTATAATAATGATTAATATTATGTTCCAAATCAAATTTCTCATCAGTAATTGATAAGAGTTGCTTTACCTCAGAATATAAGGAACTTAAATCCACAATAATGTATTTGTTAAATATCCTTTTAAAAATTTATTTTATTTTATTATTATTTTTAAAAACGAACAACAAAAAAATAGAATGCTGTGGTTATTAACGCTTTAGTACTTTTTTTTTTAATCTTCTACCAGCTTCTTTTATAATAAAAGTTTGCATTTGAGGAGATGACATAATACAATCTCATGAGGAGAGTGTTTACCTGTTTTCTCGAAATTATTCATTACCTGAAAAGTATCATCATTCTTACCCTCATCAATAAGGTGCTTTGCTTGGATTAATTCTTCTGGTCTTTCTTTTATATTTTGTTCACTCATAATAGACTATCCTTAAATATTTCAATAAGAATTTTTTTTAGACAAACTTGACGAAAAAGTAATTTTTTTAGAATACCACAGCAATTAGGGCTTTAGTTCCCTTTTTTTGAGCTTCTTGAAGTATTTTCATGGTTTCTTCATATGTTAAGGGAGATATGTCAAAAGCATTCATCCCTGCTAATTTTAGTTCTGCTTTAATTGTTTCAGATAAATTATTACAGTCTCCTGAAAAGAAAACATTTTTCCTTCCAAATTCTTTTCTAAGATTTTTTCCCACTTCGTTTATTGCACAGTAACCTGCTACCAGCCCTTTAGTGTATCCTTCTGATTTCAATTGTTGAATTAAATCATCATCATGACCTTTTCCCATTACTATAAACCACCCTCCTTTAAATTTATCTGAATAATCAAAAGCCAAACTTTGTAAAAAGATTAATGGGTTATCCTGACATCCCTCTTGGCATAGTAATTCTTTTCCCTTCACAATTTTCACATTTTCGGGAAATTTTTGGAGTAAATTCCAGTCATATTTTTCTTGATAATCTTCCAAATCCTTACCAACAACGTTAATATTAGATAAATCACCTTCTCCTAATCCTCGTTCAGATGCTAATTTTAAATGGGGAATGTCATCAATTGATAAGCCAAAAATTCTTGCCCCTACAACATCAACCGCTAGTGTATCCCTGCCCCCAATTATAATATTAAATGGAATTACTAGTTTGTCTTCCCAAGCTGTAGGAGGATAATGTCCATGAATGGTCCCTTTAGTACCATCGATAAGAGTGATATCTGGTTTTATCAATTTATACATATCTACTAATTTTGAATGCAGATTATAATTATGATCTTTTCCGCGATCTGCATGTTGAGGAAAACCCCATTGATTTTTAATGCCCAATGTAATTCCCGTCATGGAGTGAGTTTTCAGTTTTGGAATATTAATATATGTTAAAGAATCCCTGTTTTCGATTAAGTTTACTACTGTCATTGGTAATCTGAAAGTCATTAAATTATAACCGTTAGGATCTTCTTCTACTGAAGATTTACCTTTAAATTCAAAGGTTTGAGTATCTTCTTCGTCTAAATAGATAATTTCTGCTCCATTTTTATCACACACATCTTTATAACCCGTAATGGCAAACACAAATCGAGTAAAATTACCCTGTGTGGAATTTTCCATTACATAAACTTCAGCACCTTTCTTCTTTAAATAAATAATTACGGCTTCTAAAACTTCTGGTGATGTATAAGTGTGTTTTTTGAAATCTATGCCATTAACTTTTATATAGATTTTGTTTGATTTTTTAAGAATAGGGAGATTATTTTTCTCAAGTTGTTTAAAGATATTGTATACAGCAGATTTAATTCCTTGATTTGTATCTTCAATATATACTTCTGTCATGAATATTCACTTTTTTTATAAATCTCTAAAGTTAAAATAATTTAGCGAAATATTTAAATAAGAAAATTTATTATTTGATCATATGTCATATTTGGACATATGACATTTACTGGTTTTAGGTGTTTAAAACAGTGTTTAAAAAAGATATAGATCATTTTAGTTTTGAAAATGAACCACATAGATTCATGGGACATGGTCCACCTGAACATCATGGACCTCCACATCAACCTCCATTTGGTGGTTTTCCCGCATTTGGAGCATTTCGACCATTTTCAAAAGGTCATTTCAAACCTCCTCTACCGATAGGAAGGGAATCGTTTCAAGAAATTAGAGATTTCATCATTTTATTGATAATTTCAGAATATCCAGAGGGAATTACTGGGTATCAATTGCAAGACAAGTATAATTTTCCAAGAGGAACTTTGATAAGAACCCTACAGGAATTGGAAGAAAAGAAATATTTAGAATCTACGGAAGAAATAGTTGAAGGTCGAGCCAATAAATTCTTTATAATAACGGATCTTGGAAGGAAATTCTTAGACGAATTAAAATTGAGGTGGGCAAATTTATTTAGTATGATGTCAGAGATATCACCCTCTAAGGGATTAAAATTGCTATTATCAGAGAAAATAAATGAATTTGAGTCGAAAGATGATGCGATTGATTTTTTTAGAGGAGTGAGATCCTGGATGAAAGGTATGCTTCAACAAATAGAAAGAAGAATTGAAAACCTTAAAGATGCTAGAGTCGACTTAGATAATATGATTGAAGAAATTGAAAATATGGATTCCTTAAATAAAGATAAGATAATAGAAATGGTTAATAAAGCAATTAAAAAAAACAAGGAATATGATGATGATGTCTAAGGAAAAAATTAATGATAAATCTGAGATTGTTTTAAAATTGGAAGCTTTAACAAAAAGATTTGGGGATTTGACGGCAGTTAACAGTATTAATCTTGAAGTATATAGAGGGGAAACTATAGGTTTAGTTGGTCCTAATGGAGCGGGTAAAACTACCACAATAAAGATGATAGCAAAGATATTAAGACCAAACTCAGGGAGAATTCTTATTAGTACTAATCATAGCGAATTACAGGATTTGGATAAGATCTCAAGGAATATAACTCAAATAGGATTTTTAATTGATATTCCTGCTTTTTACAACATGACGGCGTATCAATTATTAAGATATTTCGCAAATCTCCAAAATTACCCAAAGAATAAAATCGATCAAAGAATTGATGAACTTTTAGAACGTTTCAAGCTCTCTGAATGGAAACATAAACCAGTTAAAACTTTTTCAAAAGGAATGACACAGAAAATAGGAATAATTCAAGCACTTATACATGATCCAGAGATAATAATATTGGATGAACCACAAACAGGTTTGGATCCATTAGCACGTGTTGAAATTAGGAAATATATCCGAGAACTTCAATCACTAGGAAAAACAATATTTGTTGCTTCCCATATGCTATATGAAATTTCTGAAGTATGTGACAAAATTGCGTTAATCAATTATGGCTCTATAATAGGATTTGATACTGTAGAGAATTTAGCACTTACTTTAAAGACTAGTGAATTAAACTGCATATTACTTGAGCCAGTGAAACCAAGTGAATTAGAACCATTAATTAATCATTTAACTGAAAGACTTGATCCTTATCTTGATAAAGATTTAGATCCAATGATATCAAAAATTCCAGTGAAGTATTCTCCTAAAAAGCAAGGATTAAAAATTTTTTATGATGGAAGAAATGAATCAAAAGGAGATATCTTAAAGATTTTGATCAAGGAGTTCGAATCAGATTTTACTGTGATCTCATTCACTCAGCCAAAAACTTCTCAACTGGAAAGAGTTTATGCTGAAATGGTAAAAGATAATGATTCAAAAGAAAAAAATGCATTAAATAGGGGGGTGCAAAAAAATGGAAAATAGAAAAAATAGATTTAAAGGAATAAAACCAATGTTTTACACCATTGTTTTTGAAATTAAAAAACAAAGAAAAAAGTTTTATTTCTTTTCTTTAATCTCAATAATTGTAGCAGTTTTATTGGGTTATGTCCTACAATTAATCCCTAGTTATCTTTTATCAGACACACAAGCAGAGTTCTTTAATAATGGCTTACAATTTATTTCATTCATAACTCTATTTGGGGCGTGTTTATTTTTCTCGGGAATTATTTGTTCTGAATTTGATAAAAAAACAGGCTTTATAGTCTTTCCGAAAATAAACAAATATAAATTGATACTAGGCAAATATTTTGGAAATTTAATACTTGTTGTTGGTATTATAACACTCTACTATTTTATTTTAGGAATTTTCGGATTATTCTATTATGGTGGGCCAATTAACATCCGATTATTTTATTCATACGGTATAGCAATATTATATGTAATAGCTTTAAGTAGTTTTGTTACATTTTTCAGCTCATTTATGAGAAGTGTAAATCTCACAATTATTTCTACTTTAATAATTCTTTTAATTGGATTTAATATTGCTGATCAGATTGTGACATTACTGTTGAAGGATAGTTTTGAACCTTTATATTCTTTGGCATATCTAGGTAGTCTCATAACTGGAATACTTGAATATCCTTTTCCAGATCCAAGATATTCTGAATTTTCATTTAGTGGTATGGGTCCAGGTGGTATGGGTGGTGACTTTTCATTTGGTCAATGGGTAACACCAAGTATTGAGATGGGAATTACACTACTACTTGTTTTTATAGTGTTATATTTTCTATTAGCTGCATATCTATTCAAACGGAGGCAATTATAAAATGAAGAAAAATACAAGATTAAGCATAATTGGAGTATCACTTCTCTGTATAATTTTCTTAGGAATGTTTTCAACATCTAGCGTTGCTAATGGAAATTATAATATTGCTTTAACTAAAGGCACTGAAGTACTTATAGTTTCACAGTATGATGTAACTGCGTGGAAAACTACAGTAAATACCAATACGACACCTTCAAATTGGTTCGAAGGAGATTCAAATCAAACTAGTGCGAAAAGTAAATACACGGTTAAAGGTTGGAATTATGTTACTTGGGAAACATATGATGTTTTAGTTTCATTATTTTTACCAGCATTATTTGAATCTGAGGAACTTATACCTTTATTAGGACTAATGAACAACCAAGGATATAACGAAACTACTATAAACGCTAATTACACAAATAGCTATAATTTATGGGTTGGACTACGTGCAGCATGGAATTTCACAATTGGAAGCTTCGAGGAAGATCCTACGAATGCAAATGAAGCACTTTTATTATTTAAAAATCCATCAGATTTCGATGATATTCTTTTCGACTATAACAATTTATCCGCAGAATTAAACAGTCTTCCTGCGATCCAATTTTATAATTATAGCTTTCCAATCTTAGAACCAGATGAGTTTCTATGGACGTTTTTCTTCAATGGGCTTACATTAGGCTTTCCATTTGCGTACTATTTAGCAGAGCTTATTACTGTACTCGATTGTAAAAATGCAACAACTAACAATAAAATTCTTACAATAAACCGTATCGGTGAAACAGATTATTCTGTAGAAATAACTTTTGGTTCTGAGGGAATAATGTCTTCATTTGTAGTAAAGGATGCTGATAGTAATATAATATATCAAATTGTTAGTAGAAATTCAGATTGGGTCTTTTATACGATAATTGTCGTAGTTGCAATATGTATTGGTGTGCTAAGTGTTTATATTGTTTTCAGAAAACGGAAGATTAACAGAATAAGGAAGAGAAACAAATAAATCTCTTTTTTTTTAATAATTTATATTTTAAAGGTGGAAAATTATGATTAGACAATATTTATCATTTAAAATCAAAAAATATTTTTGGAATTAACATTTTAGCAAATTAAGAAAGTTGTGATAAGAAATGGATTCTAATATGAATAAACTTTTGATAAAAATTAAGAAAGAAAGGAAAAATTTTCAGAATAAGAAGAAAAACTTTCAGGATGAGTAAAAATGAACTCTGCACGTATGATATTAAAGTATTGGTTAAAATCTCGAAAAGATTTTATATTTCAATTCACTTTTCTAACGTTATCAACGATTTTTTCTACTTCTACTCCCATATTTATTGGAAGATTAGTTGGAGGAATAACTGATGCTAGAAATTTAATGATTAATTTCTTATTTATAATAATGTTTGCTGGTTTGGCATATTTTTCAAATAGAGCAGCTAGACTTAGAGGCGCTGAAGTTTCTTCAAGGGCAATATATTATCTAAGAAATGATATTAGTAATGCTATATATAGACAGTCTTTTTCTTACTTTGATAAGACTGAAACTGGACAATTAATCTCCAGAGCTACAAGTGATATTGAAGAGACACAACAAATATTTGGATTTGGCTTACAACTAGGTCTACAGTCAATACTTCAACTCATAGGAATTACCATAGGATTTTTAATTTTCAGTTTAGAGTTAACTCTCCTTTTAGTAATAGGTTTTACAATATCAATAGGACTATCCTTTTTTATAGCCAAGAAGTTAAAACCTATATTTTTAGAGACAAGGGAAAGTTTTGGTAATTTAACAAACACTATCAGAGAAAATATAGTTGGAGCTGAGGTGGTTCGGATGTTTAGTACTCAAGATAAAGAACGTCAAAAGTTTCTGAAAGATAATAAACGTTTTTATAAAGCAAGTGTAGAATCGGTAAAATTTAATTCATTGTATATGCCTGTGATCTACATTATTATCGGATTTATGATAATCATTACTTTTTTCTTAGGAGGCCTGTGGGTTATAGAGGGAATAATGGATCTACAGACTTTAGTAACTTTAGAATCATATGTCGCTTCATTAGGATTTCCATTGATGATGTTAGGGCAGATCATGCTTATATATATTCAAGCAGACGCCGCCTTGACGAGAGTAAGAGAAGTAATTGATTCCGCTCCTGAAATAATTGACTTACCTGATGCGATTTCTATAGAATCGTTGGATGGTGAAGTTGAGTTTGATGATGTTACTTTTGGATACATCCCGGATAATCGAATTTTAAAAAACGTGTCTTTTAAGGTTCCTGCAGGTAAAACTATGGCGATATTAGGTACTACTGGATCTGGTAAATCAACGATAATTAGTTTAATCCCTCGCTTCTATGAAGTAAATGAAGGAAAAATTAATATTGATGGAAGAGATATAAGGAATTACTTACTAAAAGATCTACGCTGTAATATAGGAATCGTTTCACAAGAAACCTATCTATTTAATAAAAGCATTTCAGATAATATAGCTTACGGTAAGGAAGATGCTACTAAAGAAGACATAATAAACGCTGCAAAAATTGCTAATTTGCATGATTTCATAACTTCACTACCTGATGGATATGATTCAATCGTAGGTGAAAGGGGAACTAGACTCTCTGGTGGGCAAAAACAACGTTTATCCATTGCAAGAGCCTTAATTATTAAACCAAAAATATTAATTTTTGATGATTCTACAAGCTCTGTTGACGTGGAAACAGAATATAAAATTCAGGAAGCTTTGACAAAAGTTATGAATGAAACAACTACAATAATAATCACACAACGCATTTCTACAATTCGGAACGCTGATATCATTCTGATTCTCGATCGTGGAAGAGTTGTTGGTTTGGGGAGCCATGGGGCGTTAATAGAGTCAAATGTTCTTTATAAACAGATATATGAAACCTTATTCCAAAAACAAAAAGCTAAAATTTCAAATTAGTGGGTTTACAAAATGAGTAATAATCATAATAAAAAGGAAAAAGAAGAAGCTGAAATAATACAACCTAGTGCCAGCCATCGACCTCATTTTTTTATGGATTCAGAAAAAAAAAAGTTAGAGCATCCAAGAAAAGATCTTTGGAAATGGCTATTTTCATATATTATACCATTTAAAGGGAAATTTGTAACCTTTTTTATATTACTATTGATTGGTACGTTAATAACGTCAATAACACCCTTAATTTCCGCTAATATTATCGACTTAGGAATTGTCGCCGGGAATTCTCGATATATAATCGTTATGAGTTCCATTTATTTTGGTTTACTTTTAGTCATGGCAATAATTACTTATATTTCTCAGTTTGGTATGGGGAAAATATCTCAAAAAATTACGTACGAAATCAGAAATGATCTTTTCTTCAAATTGCAAGATATGTCTTTAAGCTATTTTGATCAAAGAGCTTCTGGAGATATAATTTCTATTACAACAAATGATGTTACACTTCTTAATCAATTAGTTGGTGGTCAATTTGTACAAATCATTAATAGTATTGTTAGTTTAGGCCTTACTATTGTAATTATGTACTTCTTGAATTTCTACTTGGCTTTACTCTCGATGGTGGTCTTTCCAGTATTTTTTATCTTTACATATTTATTTAGAAAAGTCGCAATGAAATTGTTTAAAGAATCAAGGAAAACAATTGGGGGAGTGACCTCCACAATTCAAGAGAATGTTGCAGGAGCAAAGGTAGTCCAAGCTTATGGTCAAGAGAAAAAGGCCTCAGTTGAGTTTGATAAAGCAAATACTGCTAATTACAATGCTATGCTAAAAATAAGAAAGTTTATGGCAACTATTTTCCCTCTAATTGCTTTTGTAACTACACTTCTCACTGCAGGGGTATTATTAGCAGGAGGATTTGCCTATTTAGGAAATGTTTCCGTTTTTGGAGTTACTGTGACCGTGGGAATTCTTAGTGCCTTCATAACTATCTTGGGTCAATTTTTCAGACCATTTATGATGTTAATGCAACTTCAAGAGATTATTGCATCCTCACTAGCCGCGAGTGATAGAATTTATACTTTGTTGGAAGAAAAAGTTGAAATTCCTGATATTGATAATCCTATAAAGATTGAGAATGTTTTGGGAAAAATTGAATTTGATGATGTAAGTTTTGGATATATTATGGAGGACAATGAATTAATTGAACTCGGTGGTGAGAGTATTGAAAAATCACCTCCGACAATGAAGAAGCAAAGTCCACCGAATTTCAAAATGACGGAACCACCTATGGGAATGTATCCACAGGATAAGCAAAATAATCCGATGATGCAAAGAGTAATTCAATTTATTAAATCACTTCCTGAACCCTATTCTTCATATATGATAAAGAACGGTATGAATATGCCCCAAAATATCAGAATGAAATTATTTATGAACATTATGGGTAAAAATCCATCAGTAACTCCTACCATTATAGATGCAACTTTAGCAGAGTTCGAATATGCTGTACCTGGTACTGAAATTTCAATAAATCATCCAGAATATAAGACTTCTTTTTCTATTGACAAAGAAATGGGGGAAGGATTAACAGTAAGTTCTTTACCTAACTTACCTGCTGAAGCAATATTACAGATGTCTAAATTTCTGGAAAGAAGTTTAGAAAATAAAGCAATAATTCAGCAATCTTCTGGCAGTGGAATGCAGGCTGAAGGCCCGCAAATGATGGGAGGGAGACCTCAAATGTCTCCCAAATCAATGATTAGGATGTTAGCAGGAATCGAGATTCCTGAAGAGATCTACGAACAAATCCCTAAAATAGTTCAAAATGCAATCGAAGAAGAAAAAGTAATAATTAAGCATGAACAGTCAAAAGGTTATGTATTAAAAAATGTAGATTTGGATATAGAAGAGGGAAAGACCATTGCCATTGTTGGAGAAACTGGAGCAGGGAAAACCACTATAGTAAAATTAATATCTCGGTTTTATGATATAAATAATGGAAATATTAAACTCGATGGTGTCAATATTCGTGAGATCTCAAAAAAGGATTTAAGAGATCTGATTGGTTTAGTCCCTCAAGATGCATTTCTCTTTACTGGTACGATTAGAGAAAACCTACTCTATGCTTTTAATGATCCGTCACCGGAAATCGAGAAGAAAATGATTGAGGTTTCTAAATTTCTTGGATTACATAATTTTATTGAGGCTTTGCATAAGAAATATGATACTAAACTGAAGGAAAACGCGTCTAATATCTCCATTGGTCAGCGTCAGTTAATAGCTTTTGCTAGAGCTTTGATTACAGACCCAAAAATTTTGATACTAGATGAAGCGACTTCTTCTGTTGATCCATATACTGAAACCCTAATTCAAGATGCTTTAAATAAAGCCAGAAAAGGAAGAACAACAATTATTATAGCTCATCGGCTTTCTACAATAAAAAATGCTGATTATATAATTGTTATAAGTGCTGATAAAAAAGGAATAGTTGAACAAGGTAATCATGATGATCTATTAGCCGCCAACGGGAAATACAAGCGTCTCTTAGAAATGCAACGTCGTGATGTTGAGATCGGAAATTAGAAGGATTTTAACTTTTAATTTTATTAGGTAGAAATCAGAAAAATCTAAATTTAAATTTATTTTTAGTTTTATATATTTAATTTTTCATTTTGGTGTCTATATTTCCATACTTCGAATATTTAGATAAGCAAATTTTTTACCAAATTAAGGATAATGATTCAGAAAATATTCTTATATTGATACATGGATCAGGAGAAAATTCAAATGTCTGGGAAAATCAATTTTATTTAAAGATAGACTATAATATAATTGCAATTGATTTACCTTCACATAATAAATCAAGTAAATTTCCAGAATTATCTCTAGACTTGTATGTTGATGTTGTTAAGAAACTCGTCGATATATTAAAACCAAAGAAGTTAATTTTAGGAGGTCATTCTTTGGGTGGTGTTGTTATACAAGAATACTACTTTAGATATCCTGATGATGTCTCTGCTCTTATTCTATGCGCTACAGGAGGAAGAATGCGAGTGAGTCAAGTTATTTTTGATTCTATAAAACCTGACTATCATGTTTTTTTGAACAATTTGAAAGTAGGTTTATTTTATAGGAAAACTCCTAAAGATATCATTGAAAACACAATTTTAGAGACATCTCAAATAGAACCAGATGTAACATATAATGATTTTAAAATCTGTGATGCTTTTGATACATTAAATAAGACAAGTTCAATTGATGTTCCATGTTTAATTATCTGTGGTAAGTATGATCAACTTACTCCTGTAAAATATTCCCAATTTTTCCATGATAAAATTATAAATTCAGTTCTTCACATTATAGATAAATCTGGGCATGGTGTTCTGTTAGAAAAACCTAAAGAAGTAAATCAAGCACTAGAAGAATTTATTAAAAATCATAAATAATTCGAATAAAAAAAAATTGCGCGAATATACATACGGCCCGTTTCGATCAAGGCGTTTGGGGCTTTCTCTAGGTATTAATGTTTTAGCTAGTTATAAGTTATGCACCTATAATTGTGTTTACTGTGAAATTGGCTTAACAAAAAAAGAAAATTTAGTATCTCCTAATTATAGAATTAAATTACCTCCATCATCAAATTTTAGAAAAGAATTAAAATCGATTCTAACCTATGTTCCGCATTTAAACTCAATTACTTTTGGCTACAACGGTGAACCGACTCTGAATGAGAATCTTTTAGATTTCTTTGAAATTGCAGATAATGTTAGGAATGAATTAGATTGGAAAAATAAAAAACCTATTCTCACTTTATTTACAAATTCTAGTACTTTATATGACGATAAAGTCAGAGGAAGAGTAAAAAAGTTTGAGTTAGTTTTAGCAAAATTAGATGCCGCAAATGAAGAAGATTTTAAAAGAACTAATCGTCCAAATCATGAGACTCCTAAAATAGAAGTTATAATTAATTCATTAGCAGAATTGAAAAAAGAAATGCTTAGAGAAAATAAGTTAGCAATCCAGATTCTAGTTTTTGCTTCATATAAAGACTCATTTTTACCAAATAACAATTCGAAAAATATTCAAGACCTGGCTTTTGCTTTAAAAAAAATCCAACCAGATATTATACAAATTTATTCAACTGCGAGAATTCCAGCCGAATATTTTGTTTATGCGATAGATGATGAAAAGAAAAGAGAAATCGCTGCCATCTTTAAAGAGATAATCAATAATGAAAAAATTGAAATTATTGTCTATTAATTCATAGAAAAACTTTTATTTCTAAAATAATAAATTGAAATATTTGAAGTTTTACTATTATTCAGAGGGTAAAGAATAAAGATAAAACTTAATGTGAGACAAAAGTGGATGAAAAATATATCGCTGGAGTAGACATTGGAGGCACTTGGGTTCGAGTTGCTGTTTGCACAGCAGATTTAAATGAGAATAACATAAAAAAAAGGATTGTTAGAACATTAAAGGAAACTAAATATTCTATTAGTAATTCAGTATGTGAAATTTTTTCGGAGCTACTATCTGAAAACAATATTGATCAAAGTCAAATTTTAGGAATGGGGATAGCTACTGCGGGTCCTTTAAATATGGAAAAGGGTGAGGTATTCAATAACGCCAATCTTGGATTTAGAGTAATCCCTTTAAAGAAACCGATCAAAACAAAATTCCCTGAGATTCCAACATATTTTATCAATGATGCAATTGCTGGTGTTTTAGGTGTACATTTTTTTGAGGCTGAAGATGAAGAAAAAGACAATCTAGTATATATATCAATGTCTACTGGAATAGGTGGTGGAGCCATTTGCGGTGGTCATCTATTACTTGGAAAAGAAGGGAATGCAGCAGAAATTGGACATGCTTTAGTGGAACCAAGAAGTACAGCCAAATGTAATTGCGGAGCCTATGGTTGTTGGGAGGCTTATAGTTCGGGGACTGGTGTACGAAATCGTACTTTAGACGCTATAAACGATGGAATATTAAATGCTGAGCAACTTTTAGAAATTGTTGATAAAGAAAAATCTAAAATAACAGCAAAAGAAGTTTTTCAAGCAGCTAGAAATGGAGACGAATTATCAAAAAAAATTGTTGATGATTGCATTTTTTATTCAAAAATTGGTATTGGTTTAGTCAATAGTTTTTATGATTGCACTTCTATCTTTTTTGGAGGGGCAATGATGAAAGATAAAGAACAAATAATCCCTCCACTGATAGAACAGTTTGAAAAAGATCCTATTCGATTTACTGTTAATCACCCTCCAAATATTAAATTAACAAGATATCAAGAGGAAATTGGCTTACGAGGAGCATTAGCTCTTGTTAAATATAACATAGAGAAAAACAAAATTATTTTTTAGAAAAGCAGTAGAAAAAAATGGAAGAAGATAATTTAATTTTTACCTTAAGTGGAATCAGAGGTCTTGCTGAAAAAGATCTAACATTCAACACTATCAAGAAAATTGCAATCGCTTTTGGATTATGGATTGATGGAAAAGATAAGAAGGTAGTAATAGGCAGAGATACTCGCCCAAGCAGTTCTCTCATTGAAAAAGCATTGATAGAAGGATTAAGCATTTCTGGTTTTAAAATTTTAAATCTTGGAGTATGTCCTACACCTGTAATAATTTATACTAAGAATAAGTTAAATATACCGGGAGGTATTATTATTACAGGATCTCATAATCCCCAACAATGGAACGGTTTAAAATTATTAGCTTCTAAAACTTTTCTAAATGCTGAAGAATTACAAATAATATCCATTTATTTAGAGAACATTGATTTAAATTCGTATGACAGAAATGAATTAAATGCAATCCAGAATGTTAAAACAATGGATCCAGTTAGAGATTATATTCAAGATTTATTAAGTTACATTGATCATATACAGATCAAACAAAAAAATAATCTTAGAGTAGTTATTGATTCAGGAGCAGGTGCGGGATCACTTGTCACACCAAATTTACTAAACGAATTGGGATGCCAAACAAAATTGATTAATGATGATTTGCTAGCGAATAAAGATTTCCCTAGAGAAATCGAACCCATTAAAGAAAACCTCAAAGATTTGATAATGGAAGTGTGGCAAGGGAAATATGATATTGGATTTGCTCATGATACTGATGCAGATAGATTAGCAATTATTGGAGAAACTGGTATTTGTTACCCAGAAGACATCGGATTAGCCATAATTGCAAAATATTTCTTAGAAAATTACCAAAATATTGATAAACAAATTTTCTTCGTGACAAATCTCGCCTCTTCATTACGGTTTGACGCACTAGCAGAAAAATATAATGCTAAAATAATAAGAACTCCGATTGGAGAACGATTTTTAACTGAAGAAATAGCAAACTTAATAATGGATTCATCAGAGAATCGATTGGTTTTTGGTGGGGAAGGATCATGTGGGGGTTTTATATTTCCATATTTCAATAATACTAGAGATGGCATTTTCGCAGCAGCAAAAATAATCGAGATTCTTGTAAAAACAGGAAATACACTTTCAGAACTCGTCACTGAATTACCTAAATACTATTCGCATCGAATAAAAATTAATGTTAAAAACATTGATATCACAACACTTATTAATAAAGTAAAAGCTGAACTAATAAAAGAAGGAGAAAAAGTAGAACAAATAAACAATGACCTTAAATATGGTAAAGGAAAAGAATGGTTCGTACTAATTCATCCATCAAATACCGAACCAGTAATTAGAGTGATAAGTGAAGCAAAAAGAGAATCTTTAGCAAGAGTATATTGTGAGGCAACAGCAGAACTAGTGAAATTAGTTATTTCTTAATTAAATGATGCATTAGATTTCCCACTATTTTCCCATTCTTTCTTGCTTATTTCAATAATTGCAAAAAGTGACCATTAAATATATAAGTTTGAGTATAATATATTTTTATTAAACATATTTGTTGATTGTATCATGGTAATTAATGAAAATAAATGGATTGGAACTCACCGAGGAGATATGGTAGTTCAAGATCCGTCTTGTACAAAAATTATCATGGTAATGATGTTTTTAGGAATTGTACAATATTTCCCTACAGCATTATCCTCATAAAAACATTAAATTCAACAACACATTGATACATCTCTTTTACTTACTCGTTCGATACTGATCTTCTTTATTATCAGTATCTTCTTCATACGATTCTAAGAATTCAGGGTTAAACAATTATATTCAATGCAAATTCATATCTCAAACGAAATACTAAATATGTTTTTAATGCAAAATGTGAAAGATTTTAAAAAAAATTTAATAAAAGGTGTAAAAAGTGTCAGAATTAAAGGAATTTGCTCAGGAAGAATTAGTAAAATCTTCTGTAGAGCTAGAAAGTAATGAAGTAATTATTAGTTTAAATAAGTGGAGAGCTAATATATGGAAATCATATCTAATTCACTTTATAGAAGGTTTTCATCTAATTTCAGGAATTTTAATACCATTTTTCTTAACATGGGGAAAGTTAACCTTTGTTGAAGTAATGCTATTACAAAGTTATTTTACCATTATGATCTTGGTGTTCGAAATTCCTTGTGGTGCAATAGCAGATTACATTAGTAGAAAGTTTTCGTTATTATTAGGTGCATTATCAACCGCATTTGCAGGATTGATCTATGGAAGTTATCCAAGTATATTCATCTTTGCCATCGGTGAGACTTTATGGGCTTTTGGAGCAGCATTAACATCAGGTACAGATGCAGCTTTCACCTATGATACATTGAGAAAACTTGGGAGAGAAAAAGATGTTTCAAAAATTTCAGCTAGAAATAGAAGTTTCAGCTTACTTGGTATAGCAATTTCAGCTCCTATTGGATCTTTGATTGGTGTTTTATTTTCATTGAACCTGGTAATGAGTCTTATATTCATTCCCTTCTTTATTGCAGCATTGATATCATTAACGTTAAAAGAACCTAATCATGAATTAGAAAGAAAGAAAAAGGAAAAATATTTCACTATAGTGAAATCTGGGGTTAATGAACTAACGAAAAATAAGATTTTAAGGGTACTAGCTGTTGAAATGGTAATAACAGAATCACTAGTGTTTTTCTTAATATGGACTTATCAAGTTTACCTTGAAACATTAAATTTTCAATTAATTTTCTTTGGATTCGTAAGTACATCGATGACAGCCATACAAATCCTATTTAACAATATAATTCCAACTCTAGAAAACAAACTCAATAACAAGAGAAGGTTTCTTCAAATTTATACAATAATACCTGGGATTGCTTTCGTTTTAATGGCAATTATACACTTCACTCCAGTTAGCATTCCTTTAATTCTAATTGTTATTGGATTTGGCTTTTCAAGGAGTTTGATATTTGTTAAAGGAATAAATAAACAAATTAAAACAGAGAATAGAGCAACTGTACTTAGCACAATTAATATGATTGCTAGTCTTATAAGAGCCGTTCTTTACCCACTTGTGGGATATTTAGTAATGTGGAATTTAAGTGTAACATTTATTGTATTGGGAGCATTGATAATTGTCCTTGCGCTACTCTCAAGGATCAAGAGTGAAAATTTATAAAAATCTTTTTTTTTTATTACTTCTTTTTAAGTTGTTCTATTATTTTTTTAGCTAATTTCTCTCCTATTATTTGAGAAATAACTTCTAATGAAGCTTCTTTAATATTTTCAACACTTCCAAAATGTTTAAGCAATTTATTTCTAGTAATTGGTCCAACTCCGTTAATATCATCCAAAATAGAGCCTTTTATGCGTTTTATTCTTTGTTTTTTATGAAGTCTAACAGCAAATCGGTGAGCCTCGTCGCGTACTCTTTGGAATAGCTTTAATGTAGTGGAATTTTTAGGTAAAACAAGTGGATCTTTTTTAGATGGCAAATAAATTTCTTCATATTTTTTAGCTAATCCAATAATAGGTATATTGAGGTTTAATTCTTTTAAAATTGATAAACCTGCATTCAATTGTCCTTTTCCACCATCAACTAAGATTAAATCGGGCAATTCTAAGTTCTTTTCTAAAAGCATACTGTATCGTCTTCTAATTACTTCTTTCATCATAGCAACATCATCTGGTGTTGATTTCGAACGAATTTTAAAGTGCCTATAATATTTAGTATAAGGCTTTGCATCAAGGAAATAAACCATTGAGCCCGTTGGATCAGTACCATCAATATTAGAAATATCAAATCCTTCAATAATCCTTGGTAAGGTTTGTAAATTTAGGTGTTCTTTTATTTCTTCAAGGATTTTTTCTCGAAATCCAGCTTCATTCATCTTAAATTCTTCCATTTGCACTTCTTGTTCAACCATAACTTTAGCATTTTTATTTGCTATTCGCAGTAAACTTCTTTCATTTTCACTAATCGGAGTGCTTATTTGTATGTCTTCTTTTATATCTTTCAGATAAGTAGTAAGTAATCGAAATCTCTCATTCATTTCAGGGACAATTATATTATCAGGTAATTGTGTTTTAAAATTCTGATAATATTGCTCCATAATTGAATTCAAAACTTCGGTTTTTTGAATCAACTTTTCTCGTAAGTCAAAACTAAATGAACTTTTATTTAAAATCCTACTTTCTCTGATATGTATGATAACCATAGCCATATATTTTTCATTATTGAAAAAACCTACTATATCTTTGTTTTCCTCATGTGCCATTAAAGCATGTTGTCGATCTGTGGCATGGTCAATATCATCTAATTTGTCCCTCCAAAAAGCTGCTAATTCAAAATTTTGATCATTTGAAGCATCTAACATTTTTTTCTTGATCTGGTTTTTTAATTGATTGGTTTCTCCTTTCAAAAATAGTTCGATTTTTTTAATATTTTCAAGATATTCTTCTTTTGTGATTTCACTGAAACATGGACCTGGACAGAGTTTCAATTGGAAATATAAACAAGGTCTTTTCCTTGTTTTAATTGGTTTTTTACAGGAACAATATGGAAATATCTTTCTTAGATCTCTTAATATTCTAATTATTTCTTTTTTATCGGTATAAGGTCCTAAAAATAAGTTATCTTGTGAATATTTTTCAGGGTTTCTAAGCACACGGATTCTTGGAAAGTCCTCAGAATAGAAAATTGCTACCCAGGGATAGGTTTTAGAATCCCTCATAATTACATTAAAACGAGGGAGATATTTTTTAATCTGAATATTTTCTAATATTAACGCTTCCTTTTCGTTTTCAGTTACGATGTATTCAATGGTATGAATACTTTTTGCCAATACCAATATTTTTTCTTCATAATACGGATCGATAAAATGGGTTTTTGTGAAGTATTGATTAACTCTTTTTCTAAGATTCAATGCTTTTCCAACATAAATTACAGATCCCTTCTTATCAAGAAATAGATAGATACCAGGCTCGTTTGGTAAGCTTTTTCTTTGTAATTCTAAATTGGACATATTTAGAAGGAGTTATGAAAGTTTCTTAAGAGTTAATTGAGAAATTATTCCTATGATACATTTATAATAATAGAGATTAATATTTTATTGTTATAGTAATAATTTTATAATAAAAGAAAGGCTTTATTTCCAATAACTTTTAATTTCGGTTTCGAATTCTGGTTTGATAGACTCAATATTGTAAACCGTTAAATAATATTTAATATCAGCTAGAAAATCTCCAAGATTATATAATTTAGAATATTCTTTCATACTTCTTTCTATTAGAGATTTATCAATACAAATTGATGCAATAATCTCAAAATTTGTTTTAATATGCCTAAAATCTCTATAACTCATCTGGAAATGATAATGTTTATACTTTTTTATCTTGAAAGGGACCCATACCAGATACATTAAGATGATTCCTAAATTGAATTCAAGTAGAGTATTTATAATCATTAATCCTGCACTCCAAGCTCCTTGTGCTTGGCGAATTCCTGAGACTACTAAGCTTAATTCTAGTGAAAATTCAACTAATATGCCAACTAGAAATATATATAGGATATCTTCTAATCTTAACTTCTTTTTAAGCACTAAAATCATAGCAACTACTATATTAAAAAGCACCATAACCAATTCATTAATTCTTTGATTAGCAACATTCATATCTCTTGATACTTCAATAATTCTATCATCTATTGGTAATATCTGAGAGCTAAATCCCACTAATATCCATCCCAAATAAAAAATTAATGTGAACACAATCAAATCCTTAGGATTTCTTTTCTCAAACATTACAAAAACATATGAAAATTGGACAAATCCGGGCGAAAAGCAAAACCATAAGAAAAATATGAATGGATCTAGAAGTCCTGTGTATTCTCTTGTCTGAGTTATTAAAAACCATAAAATATAATCAGTAAATATATATATTAACCACCCACATAGACCCCAAGCAATCGATAACCAATATTTTTTTCTTATTAGAAAAAATATCCAAATAAACAAAAAGATTAAATCAAAATAAATGAAATCTAAACCAAAAGTTCTTGATACTACTGCATTTGCCATAGAAATATCCATTTATAATATTGTTACTATTACAATTTTATATCCCACTAATTAAAAATGTAATAAACAATAATTATACTTAGCTTTAAATTTTATAGAAAATCAAAATGTATTAATAATAACTAAAGCAAGATGCATAGTAGAAATGGTAAATATTAGAATTTGTCCAAAATGCAAAAAGCCAACATTAAAAACAGCCACAAATGTTAGTGGGGGGATAGCACCTAATATATATGAGTGCAAAGATATTAAATGTGGATATATTGGAAGTTTTTATATTGAGGTTGATTCTGAAGATTATCAACTAGATCAAGAAGAAGACTCAATAGATTAAGTTATTGTATGGAAATATTATATGATTGCTAAAAAAAAAATTCATTAATCTATAAGAAATAATAATAGTTGTGAATGAATAATGAAAAAATTGTTAGAAAGTGCTCAAAAGATAAAATCCTTAGAAATTCAGGGTGCTAGTAATATTGCGATTAATGCTATTGATTTCTTAAGTGATTATGCAAAAAGATTAAACTGTGAAGATATTGAAACTTGTTTTAAGAAGCTCTACGATGCACAAGTCATATTAATAGATACAAGACCAACTGAACCCGCTATGAAAAATGGTTTGAAATTTATAATGAATAAGTTAGAACAAGAAAGAGATAGTATAATTCCTAAATATATTTCTGATATTATTGAGAAATATAAGAATCTATATTATGATATGCTTCAAAATTCGAAGAAGAGTATTTCTGAAATAGGTGCTAGAAGATTTCCCTCCGGTGATCAGAAGTTTAATGTGATGACTCATTGTCATTCAAGTTTAGTCACTGGAATTCTATTAGAAGCTAAGAAACAAGGTAAATCTTTTAAAGTTATTAATACCGAGACACAACCTCGATTGCAGGGGAGAAAAACCTCAAAAAAACTATTAAAAGCAAGTATAAAAGTTATTCACGTTGTTGACAGCGCAATGAGATGGGCAGTTAAGCATTATCAAGTTGATATAATTATAATTGGTGCCGATAGTATTACTTCTGAAGGAACTATTATTAACAAAATTGGATCGAGACTATTAGCTCTAGTAGCTCATGAAGAACATGTGCCATTCTACGTAGCTTCTCCTTTATTAAAGTATAATCCTGAGACTAATCTTGGTATTTTGGAAACTATTGAGATGAGGGATCCACAAGAAATATGGGAAAATCCTCCTGAAGGTATTGAAATTTTAAACCCTGCATTTGAAACTGTGAGTAGGCGTTATATAGATGGGTTAATTACAGAAGCGGGGATATTTGCTTCGAGCCATGTACCAAATTATTTTGCTAAAACATATCCAGAAATGGTTTAATAGATACTATTCATTTCTTATCCCATGTTTCAATAGCTTTCGCTAATTCAAAATTTTTCTTACTATAATCATATAAACTATAACCTTGTAATACTGCATCAACAGCTTGCCTAATCGCTTTTGCACCAGCTTTCGTTCCATCTGGATGACCATGGCATCCTCCACCAAATTGATATACCATATCTTTACCTAAAATTTTAATTAATTCAGGAATATGTAATGGACTCAACCCTCCCGAAGCAACAGGTAAAATTGGTTTAATATTATACCAGTCCTGATTTAACATTGTTAAATTGTTGTCTTTCATTTCAGGTTTTGATATTGCATTATTAATTTCTAATACTTCTTGCTTTCCACCTTCCATTTTCCCAATTATAGTACCTGTGTGTAATTGATCCATACCTATTAATCTCATTAATTTTGCTAAAGCCAGCATAGTCATACCATGTTTTTTATCTCTTGTAAATGCTGCATGCATAGCTCTGTGGGCATGGATTACTACATTCTTATCATCTAAATATTCTCTGATTTCTTGTAAAGCAGAATAACCAACAGTAACAATATCAACCATAACATATTCCCCACCGTTCTTTACAACAAAATCTGCGCGTTTTTTCATAACATTTAATGGTGCGGTAATATTTGGCATATAAAACTTCCTTTCTCCAGTTGTGGATTCAATTTTATCCCTGATTTTTAATGTCTCTGTAATTCTTTTCTCAAACTTATTAAATTTCATACTTGTAAGATTTTCATCATCTTTAACTATATCTAATCCCCCTTGCCATGCCTCTCCACAAATTTTTGAATGCTCGATCTCATTTAAACCGACCTTAGGTTTTACGATAGTACCAAGAAGAGGGCGATCCATCACATTCGTCAATTTTTTGATACCATCAATTCCAAATTTAGGACCTCTATAAGCACTGACAATATCTTCAGGAAAACTTATATCTAATAATCTCAAAGATTTTATAACTTTCATTCCATAGATATTTCCCGCGATTGCACTTAAGATTTGAGATATATTATTTGCTTCAAACAAATCTTTTGTATAGGCAATTTTGATAATATTATTCTCCTCATTAATATAGAAAGTTGATGGCTTAAGATGTTCAGCTATTTCAGCAGATAATGTTGCTATTTCTGTCCATGTGCCAATTGAAGATTCTTTTGCGATCTCTTCTGAAGCGTGTTCTAAATTTTTACATTCTGACGAAATTTCCACATAATACATTGCGATTAAATCATTTTTACTTGGTTCATACTCCAAATTTACATAATCCACCAAACTATGTCACCTTTGTCATTTAAACATTATAGTTATTGATTAAAGAAATTCACATATTGAATTACTATATAAAATCATAAAAAATTAATAATTAATAATATTATTCTAAAGAGTGATAACACTATGAGTGACGGAAATAAATCTTTTACAATAAATGTTAAGGACTTAAGTTTTAAGAGTGAACAGCATGTTCTTGATTTAATTAGGTTTTTATCCGAAGCACTACCTCAAGTAATCTTTAACAGAACTGGAAATGATATAAGTGTAGAAATGCCTAATAAATTATCCAAAAGAGCATTAAAGCTTCGAATTAAAAAATTCCTTCATAAGAAAGGACTTTATAACGATTTTAGACCTATTTCTTATAAAACTACTGAAAATGAAGGATATATTGTGAAAGAGAAGAAAATTATTGAACTAAGTTATTATTAAAACAAATTCTCTCTCAAAATAATTAAATTATTTAAAAGAATATTATTAAATGTGCCTTTAGTTGGAAGTAATCTTAATATTTCCATTAAATCTATTGATGATTTAATCCGCTGTCTTAGTTTAGCAAGCCTATTAGAGTTATCAGGTTGGCCTAAACCAGGGAATGTTCATCGAACAAAAGATTTCGAAAATACGAGGTTTGAACATTTTTTAGCAGGAATTATTGCAATACATCCTATTTTTAAAGAATTTTGTGAAAAAGTATATCAGCTCACCTTTAAAAATGACGTTGACTATGAGAAAATAGAATTGGGTCAGTTTTTTAAAGATGCCGCTGAGGAAATGATGAAATGGCAAAGTGGAGGTAATGTTATACTAGGACATATACTAATTTTAGCACCATTCGCAGCTGCAACTGCAATTTGTCTAAAATTAAAGAAACAAAATATCAATGATTGGAAAGATCATTTAAATAGGATTATCGAAAATGCTTCTGTAAATGATACTGTAAAAATGTATGAAGCAATAAGATTAAGCAATCCTGGTGGTTTAGGAACTGTTTCTAAATACGATATTAACAATGAAAATTCTCTCAAAGAGATTATTCAAGATAAAATTAAACTGAAAAAAATATTTGAGCTATCAAAGGGAAAGGATTTAATTAGTTTTGAGTATGTTAGTGGTTTTACAAGTATTCTAAATAAAGGATTACCATATTTTATAGAAAATTATAACCGATTTAGTGATATAAATATTGCGACAGTCAATACTTATTTAAAATTATTATCTTTACATCCAGACACACTTGTTATTAGAAAATCTGGATTAGATTTTGCCACATACATCTCAAAAAAAGCATCAAATATATTAGATAATGGAGGGATTTCATCTGATCAAGGTCTTAAGTTAGCTTTAGAATTAGATGATGAGCTTCAAGAAAAAAAAGGAAAACTAAATCCAGGAACTACTGCTGATCTCATATCTGGAATAATATTTTGTGCTTTAGTGTTTGGTTTAAGAATCTAAATTCAAAAGAAATATTTGATAGAATTAATTTAATATATATAATAGAAAGAAATATTTCTCCTTGGGTTATTGCAATAATGGAATTTTGCGATGAATGTGGAGGTATGATGTTACCTTCGAATGTAGATGGAAAAAAAGTGTTTAAATGTAAGTGTGGAGCAACCAAACCATTTGCAGAAGAAAAATCTAACGCTTATAAACTAACGACCAAAATCAAGCATTCTGTTAGAAATGAGGTTACAAATCTGACTGAAGTTATGGACTGGAAAGAAGAAAATCTAAGAAGTACGATTAAAGATTTTAAATGTCCTCGATGTGGATATACTAAGGCTCATCTTGAAACTCGCCAAACACGAAGAGCAGATGAAGGTATGACAACTTAAAATGATTCATTTTAAGTCATGAAACACTTCATCACATGCTTGAAATGTGGTAAAATGAAAAAAATTGGGAGCTAATTAAATTAATTTTTATCAATAAGCTGCTTGATTAATTCTTCTTCCTCAGTTTTTTTTAAAAACGTGATTTTAATCAATTTATTAGTAGTTTTCAAACCAGAAATTATTTGGATTTGATTTGATGATATTCCTAATTTCTTTTTTATAAGATTAATTAATTCTTTGTTTGCTTTATTCTGAACAGGTTTCGAATTGAGGGAAATTGTTAAATAATCATTATTTTTAACAATTTTTTGAATTTTAGAGTTGGTTTTGACATGGACTTTTAAAAGAAATACTAAGTCTGATTTTTTGTTTAAGAAATTCATTTTTTAGTATAGAAATATGTACAACAAATTAAATAAAATCATCCGCTCTCTTTTTTAACAGATTGTAAGAAGGTTTTGATAATCTTATACCTCCTGCTAATTTATGGCCTCCACCTACTCCCCCTAATTCTTTCTTTATATTAGATATTATTTTATTTACGCCTTTATTTTTATTTTTATTAAGATATTTTCTTGAACATCGAATACTTAGCTTGATAGTACCTGACTTCTTTTCTGGGCCCCCTAAAAACAAGATCTTATTTGGATCGAAAAGTTCATTAACCGTACTAAAACTAGCTGTATCTGACCAATTACTTGGAGGAATTTTACCCTTTACTTCCATAAACAATGCTTTCTTAGTCTCAACCTGAGGTACTTCATTTGATAGAGTTCTTAAATTTTTCGAAAGATTCTCAAGATATTCAGAATAAATTCCTTGAGCATAACGGGTAATTGATTTTAATTGAATGATTGAGAGAGCAGCACTAATATTTTTGAAACATAGAATATTTAATAAAAGTGCATGTTCAAAAGCGAACCTTAATAAACCCAATTTATGTGGTAATATAGCATAATGACTGTAGCTATCAATTTTAGCATTTTTTTGAATTCGTTCAATCTCTGAGTAACTTAAATCAATTACTTTAGTTTTTGGATCAATATGTAATGAATTTAAAAATGATGTTATTTTCTGATCTGATTCACCACCAAATTGACTAAGAAAGGGTAAAATACTATACTTTAAACCATTTTTAATCGATTCATGCATGCTACCAAACAATATTAAACTCTCTTTGTCTTCAACAAGTTCTTCATCTACCAACTCCTCATAGACTTCTCGGTTAAATGATTGTAGTTTATCCATTGGCTTTAAAGAATCCCCACAAATTCCGATAACTGTTAGCCATCCTTGTTTTATTATTGATGGATTTACTTGTTTAGCAAACATGTGTGTTAAGGTTGCTCCAGCTATATGTTCAAGTCCATCATATCCATAAATGGTGGGGTTAATAAAAAAAAGATTCTCAGGATATTCATCAGAGTGGAAGTTATCTTCTACCTCATGATGATCAAGTATAAAAAAAATTTCTTTTCTATTTTTTATAATTGGTATTAATTCTTTCAAATTGGAACCTACATCTGTAAAAATAAAGGCATTTTTGTCAGTTTGCCTACTTGATAGAATCCCTTTTAAATAATTCTCCCAAGAAACCGACCTATTATAAATAAAATAATCATTATTTAGATGCATCTTATATAATAAATTTTGAATTATATGTAAGCAGCTTATTCCATCTGCATCATTATGGGAAATGGTGATTACATGATTAAAGGAACGATCGATGAACTGGTCTACAGCGTTGTCAAGATCTTCTAAAAATTTAGTTTTATTTGGTGTAACTGTCATTTTTATCATTTTTTATTATATGCATAATCGATGCATCATATAATAATTAGATCCCAGCATAAAAACTTAAGGAAAATTAATTCTCAGAAGGATTTGTTTAAATATTCTTATCTTATTTTAAAATCTAATAAATCCCTAATATATTCTATAATTATAAATATTCCGTTTTCATATAGGTTTTATGAAGAAAGTGAGTAAGAAGATAAAATCTATAGAAAAATTATTTAATTTATTTTAATTTTCTGTTCTAAATAATTTACTATTAAAACTTCTATAATGTCTCATAATAAACGGAATAATACTCAAATTTATACTAAGATCTTTCTTGTTTTCTTGATAATCTCTCATGTTTTAATTCCGTTTGTTATAAGTAGTGTCAATTCTTACTCTACTATCGAAATATATAATCCCTACCTTGAGATGAGTAAGTTTTCTAAAAATGATTATAATCCTATACTCCAAGAAGAAAAACAAGCACTTGGAAATATTACAATAAATGATGTTGATTTTAATGGATTGAAAATAGGTTTCTATAGAGATAATACTAGTTATCCTCTAATTTGGGATGAATATGCCTCAGGTGCGTTGAAATTAACACAACTTAATATGCAATTTTTAGAAACTACAGAATTAGCTATAGTGGATAATTTGAATGATGATATTGAGGATAGAAGTATCATAACAGTAAAAATTAATGAAAGTTTATTGGTTGAACATAAAAATTCGACTTTAGGGTATATAATTTATCACTCTCGCCTATTTCCAACTCGTTTAGAACAATTCTTTGTTGATAATGGTACGAATGTTTTTGAACTAACTGCTGAGACAGATTACTCTATTGATAGCAATGATTTCATAGTATTTCATTTTGAAGATTACTTTGAAAACTTGCCAAAAACGAATTTCACAATAAATCTTATCTGGGAGTATGATTTCACAGTAAGTAATTGGAGGTTAAGCCAAAATCCAACAAATGATTTATTGATTCATGATGTAAAACAAAATTTCACTGTTGAATTTAATTATTATTTCAGGTTAGAAGCAAGTAAATATAATCTTTCTATTTCGGATCCAAATATCTTTGCTGATAATATAAATATTGCATTCACAGTTAATTTACCAGACAGAACTTCATTAAATGATCACTCTCTTGAACTTAACGATGTTGGTGTGAATATCAATAACCATTTAAACTTAAATAAAACAATTGATGTATTCTTATCAGACTTATTTACTGGTGATCGAAGTGTATTTTCTCTAAATTTTACAACAATTTTTGCATTTGAATTTGTTAAACCAGTAGGAGAGACATGGGCAATAGACAGACTTGTGGAAGGAAGAGAAATACGAGAACGTATTTATTTCCCATCATTACTCTATGGACCTCAACATATATATCTCAAAGGTTTATCATTTTATGAACCAACAATTTATTCTGAGCAAGTAATAAAAAATTCTTCTCTATTTGAAAGAAATTCGCCATATTATTACTTGAATACATCACTAACTGGAAAAGAAGGTATAATTGCAAATGTCCCTTATTTAATTGCAGGAGAAACTTGCCCCTTCATATTTAAGTATATTTCAACAGAATCTTTAAGATTTGTTATTACTGATAATATAAAAATGCCTTTAATAGGAGCGGAAGTAGAAGTGTATTATTTTGGGCAAAAATATGGAACATATATTTCTAAAGATCAAGTTCAGCCGATATCATCTGGAAAAACTAATGAAAATGGAGAAATTAATTTGAAAAATGTTCCACATGGAAATTATACAATTAGAGTCTTTCAAAATGGAGTTTTCCTTAAAGAGTCAGCAGTTAATACTTATAATGAGATTAATTATATTTACACGAATTATCCTCATTTTCCTATTTGGATAATAATTTTTGGAGGTATAAATGGTATTATTTTAATCTTTGGAGTAATCTTTTATTTAAAAAATAAGAAAATGCGATAAATACCTTGATTGTTATTTTTTGTGATAATATTGATGATTTTATTCAATTTTTAAAGCACAAAATAATGAATGAAATTTTTTATGAAATAACAGAAGTAAAACATCAAGATAATCTATCGAATAATATAATAGCAACTATAATTCTTCATTTCCTCGCAAAAGTTTCTGATACATTAATTCTATATGAAACTAAACAAAATTTACAAAAATCAATCGATCGAGATATTAAACAAGAAGCAATTAAATCCTTACAGAATGTTTTCAGTCAGGTAGATCCTTCTTTAAAACTCATTAAAGGAAAAATAAGAGAAATATTCTTGAGTTATACTTCATAATTAAATTAATTATGATTTACTGATTCTCCATATCCGATTAATCGATAACGTCGATTTATAATTCTTGAAATTGCAAATATAAAATTTTCAGGAGGGCATATTGGAGGGTTTAACTTCAATATAACAGTATTTTTTAATAGTTTTGTTACTGTTCCGCCAGTTTTTTCTGTGCCAACTACTAATAATAATTTTTCATTATGTTTGACTGAATGAACTCTAAGCATTTGCTCAGAACCAATTACTCTATCTAAAAGATTAATTTTTAATTCTACCTCATCAAGAACATCGGGTAAGGTACCTGGTTTTCCAACCAAATGGCCTATTAAGTGATCACCTTTAGTTAATGCGGGATCTAATTTAGTTCCTAAACCTATGAGTCCTCCAGGTTTTGCGTTATCTAATAGATTGCTTCCTTGACTAATACTCACAACTGTGGATTTTAAAGGAATATACTTATCTTTTATTCTTAAACCGGGCTTAATTTCAATCTGTGAACCTACATCAATGTCCCCTTTTAAAACAGAACCACCTATTACACCACCTTTTAGATCATTGATGTCTTTCCCAGGTCGGTTAATATCAAAAGATCTTGCAATTAAAAATTGGAAATCTCCTTCCCTACGTTTAGGAGAGGGGATTATTTCTTCAAATGCTCTTAAAATTTGGCCTATATTTGCTCCAAATACAGCTGAAATTGGTATAATTGGGGCATTTTCAGCAATTGAATCTTTAACAAATTCTTTAATTTGTTTATAATTCTCAATTGCCAGCTCTCGTGAAACTGCATCAATTTTATTTTGCAGAATAATGATATTTTCTATACCAGCAATGTGTAACGCTTCTAGATGCTCTCTTGTCTGAGGTTGAGGACATTCTTCATCAGCGGCAATTAATAGACAAGCACCATCCATCAATGAAGCTCCACTCAACATTGTTGCCATTAAAATCTCATGGCCAGGAGCATCGACAAATGAGATATTTCTTTTGAATTCTAATTGTTCTTTACAGTTAGGACACAAATATCTCTGTTCTCCCTTTTTTCTTTCCTTTTCAGATAAATAATATGTTAAATACTCATCACATGAAGGGCAATATAAAATAGTAGCATTAGAATATCCTAATTTTATTGAGATCCCTCTTTCTTGTTCTTCTGAATGTCTATCTGTCCAATCTCCTGTAAGAGCTTTTACTAGACTAGTTTTTCCATGATCTACATGACCCACTAACCCAATATTACATTCTGCTTGTTGTTTCATTAATTCTTTAATATTAGAAGCTTTTTTAGCAGACTTAGGTTTTGGTTTGGCCTTTGGAACTGGTTTTTCTTTTATTTCAGAATTGGTTTTTGGTTTGGATTTTGGTTCTTCTTGAGTACTAATTTCTTCAAGCATTAGCTTGGCGTTTTTAATATACTTCTCTGCAGTGGCTTTCCCGACACCTTTTATTTTTAACTTCACTAAGTCATCAGGTTTAACATTAGCTAACTTTTCGATGCTATCTATCCCTGCTGCTTTTATCTTATCTGCAGTGGCTTTTCCGATACCACTAATATCAGTTAAATCTAATGACATGATAGTTAAATTTTAATATATAATAACAGCTGATTATATTATTCCTAAGAAAAAGTAAGAAATGATTTTTTATTAAATTAATCAATAAATTTGATAATTTAAAAAAATAATAACGCTACAATCTATAATATTATGTGGTTTCAATTGTTTTGATGCCACCGGGTTTTTTTTCAAGCTCCTTATATGAAACTCTCAAAAGACTATCCACATAAAAAGTGGATAGTTTGTTACATGATTTACAAATAATATATACAGGAGCAGGGTATTGTTTAGAATCAATATCCTCCGTCTCAATTCTAAAGGTAATTTTACTATCACAATGGGGACAAAAATTAAATCGAAGTGGCATAAAAATCAAACAATTTTCTATTATAATAATTAGATTCTTATTTTTAAATTCGTATTTCAATTATAAATACATTAAGAAATATTCAATAATACTGATTATATATGGTTAGACTTTCTCTTAAAAAACTTATTTACTCAATTCTTTTTATATTGATTTTCATCCCTATTATTAGTGTTAACTTTTATTATAGTTCTAATATTTCTGGTGCGAAGCTCGATTCAAAAGAAATTAAAGCTTCTAATGGATATTTAAATGTAGATTTGTCTATTTTACCAGATATCAATTATGATCAATTAAATGATCTCTGGTATGATTCTAAAATTGAAATGCTAATTATAACTCCTAATAGAACTGATTTTATCAATGCTGTTAAGCCATTGATGGATTGGAAGAATGCGAAAGGAGTTAAAACTATAATATTAAGCAATTTTAGTTTATATGATGGTGTTGATGATGCAGAAAAAATCCGGAATATGATTAAAACATATTACGAAACTGAAAATATTCGATGGGTACTTTTAGCAGGAGATGCTCAAAATGATTTAATCCCTATTCGAGAAGTATATAATCCCGATGTTGATAGATATGGGGAAGGAAATTCTGAAACAGTTGGAGATGATGAATATAAACCTACAGATTTCTATTATGCTGATCTTACAGGTAGTTGGGATAGTGATGATGATGGAAAATGGGGAGAATCTCCACGAGACAATCTATATAATGTAGATGAAATATCTTGGGATCCTGAAGTTTATGTTGGGAGATTTCCAGCTGATAATGCGATTGAACTAGAAATTATGGTAAATAAAACATTGAAATACGAAACTAATCCAGAAGTAGGTAATTGGATGAATAGAATATTACTCGCAGGAGGAATTTCTGATTATCCTGATGGTGAGGATCCTGATGGGGAATACGAGAGTCGTTTAACAAGCTATATTGTTGAAAATTATATAGAATCATCATTGAACATTACTCATTTAATAGAAGAGGAAGGTAATTTATCTCAAATTGCACTTCGAAATCGTTTTAATGATGGTTACTCTACAGTATTAATGGCAGGGCATGGGGATCCTACAACTTATTATAGAAATCCATCACAGGCAGGTTATACTTCATTAGATGCTAGTACAAGTTCGAATGATAATAATCCGTCTCTAGTGTATTTGGATGCTTGCTCAGTTTCTAGTTATGATTATGATAATAGCATAGGTGAAATGTTAATTAAAAGAGTTGGTGGTGGAGCTATTGGAGCTATTGGAGGTCTTCGAGTGACTTGGTATTTAACAAATGATTCTAATCTTGAAAAATTAAATCGTGGAAATGCAAAATTATTTTGGAAGGAGTTTTTCTTTAATAAAAAGTTCCAGCAAGGTAAAGCTCTATACGATTCTAAAGTTTCCTATATTCATAGTGATTACTTCACAAGAGGAGAAACTGCAACATATTGGGACCCTGAACGTAAACAACTTCTTACGTACTGTCTTTTAGGAGATCCAGAAGTTGATATCTATACAAATATACCTAAATCTGTGCTTAACCCATTTACGGAGAATATATATGAAGGTCAATTAGTATCAACGACTATCAAAGATATTGATGGCAATAATATTCCCTTTGCACGAGTCCATATTAGAGGTACTGGTGAAAAGTATTATACGACGTATGCAGATGGCGATGGTTTAGTGAGTTTTCGTATCCCCACAGAAGAAGATGAAAAATACAATGTAACTATCACAGGACATAATTTAATTCCCTCTTACTTTAATTTTACCACGCTCCCAGATAATACATTGCCTCAAGTGGTTGATGTAGAATACTACCCAAAAAATCCTAAAACTTCAGTATCAACCACTTTCAATATTCAAACTCATGAAAATAAATCTGGAATTGAATGTGTATATTTATTTTTATCTAAAAATAATTTTTCCGATTATATACATCATGGATTATCAAATAGTGTTGGGGAAATCAATAATTTATTCCAGATTACAACTGAGAGATTAACTCCAGGTCATTATTCTTACTTCATAGTTTTAAGAGACTATGCAAACAATACTAATATAATTCATGATTCTGATTTCATATTTTTGGTACCTCAGGTGATGATTGATTATTTAATTCCCCTCTCTATAGTTATGATTATAGTATTGGGAGGAGTTTCTGTTTTTGTTGTATATAATGGTCTAAAAAAGTATAAACAATTTTTTGGTAAGGATTAAGTTTTTAATGAATACTTATTGAACCTTTGATTTGTCTTTTTTCAACTCTAAAAGATATAAAATAGAGCTAATAGTGCCAAATATCCCTTGAATTATTAAAGCTAATGATATTAAAAAAACTGCTAAAAGATCTTTAAATATAAATAAAAAGATAATAACAAAAATTCCTGCCATGGTAAATTTTAAAAAAGAGGATAATTCACCAAAGACGATTTTCCATATTTTAGAGGTTTCTAATCTAGACTTAATTTCTTTTTGATACTCTACTTCTCCAACTTCCCTTACATACCAGCTTCCCTCAATATTATTGGCAAAAAGAAAAAAACTCCACCATAAAATGAAAAAACTAAAGTAGAAATCTAATGAGCCTAATATTATTATTGGGATTTGAAGTAGTATCATGCCACGCCAACCGACTTTACGAGCTATTCGATTTGTTTCCAATCTAAGTTCTCTTGTCACATACCTCGTACTCAGAACATCAAGTGATCTACCGATAATTGTTAACAACGCATTTATCAGAAATTGATACCAATGTACTCCTTGGATTATCAATTGAAATAATACGATTAATAGCACCACTATATTTAATTCTTTTAAATTTTATGTCTAAAGCCGAAAACTTTTTTTATTAGCTTTTATTATTCCTATTTACTCATAACCATATAAGAGGTATTTTCTTATAAAATAACCGACCTTATATAATGGTTAAGATTAGCGTTTATAACCACATGAACCAATAGCAACTCGCTATGGCGCTGGAACCATCCGAACCCGGAAGTTAAACTTGTTTAGCGTTGTAGATAGTACTGTAATTGCGGTTTATGGGAAACTACAAACTGTAAGTTAGCTTACGGTCATGGCATACAAGGAAAATACCCGGTCACGCTTTTTTCTGTGGTTATATGTCGTCTACTCTTTTTTATCTCATCTAAAATTAAGTTTTTAAACTATTAATTATAACTTTAATTAATATTGAATAATTCTTAGTGTTAAACCTTGCCAAAAAAGTATATCGTCTTAGCAAAAACCATTGGTAGAAAATGGTTTCTCATTCTTGTGGTTATAATCATCATTGTAGCGATTTATAATCCTATTGTAGCGATTTGGATGTCCGGGATCACTCTATTGTTATTCCTTTTATCATATATTCCAAAATTGTTTTTTAAAAATAAATTGCATAAATTTATGAAACAATATTATAAAATCGAAGATGAGCTAATAGCTAGAAAATTTAAAAAAAGTATCGAAGTAATACAAGATGAGCTATTTGAATTATCTCAGAATCAATACAAAAAAAAGTGGTTAATAACTTTCATAAATAAACAATATGTGTACTACCACCAAGAAACAATCGAAAAATTCCAAGAACTCTATAATAAGGGCTTTAGTGAAAAGGAAATACTTGATAACTTGCAAAATTATAAAGTCGTCACCAAAGCCGAATTAAAGGCAATTAAGGAAAACTTGGTAAAACTTAACAGACTAAATGAAAGAGAGATTTCTGTAAAAGAACATAGAGATAAGCAGCGATTTGCTTAGGTAATTTATTCTAAAAATTTAACGCCTTTCTATCGCCTCTTTTAAGTTCCTCAGTAAACTCAATTATTGTATTAAAAATATTTTCTGTATCTAAGTACACATAGACTAATTTTATGATTATGCCCCATTGCATTACTTTAATTCCTTGTTTCTTAAATTCATTAATATAAGCGGACATATTTTCAACATTATAACTTATATGATGAAGTCCTTCTCTTCCTTCATCTAGAAACTCAGTATATATTGAATCTCCCTCTACTGGTTGTAGCAGTTCAATTTCAGTATCAAAAATCCTACCAAAACCAGATTTCATAGTGATTTTCTTTTTAACTCCATGATGCGTAATAGAGATTTCAATGGGGTCAAAGATGATGAATTTAGAAGCGCCTAAGAATTTTTCCATACTCTGGGCAGGTTTTTCAATATCTTTATAAACATACCCTAATTGATTTGGTCTTAAAGTCTTAAGATCTAATTCATTATTCATTTATAATCAATTTAATTTCTAAAACTAATTATATATATTTTCAACGCAAATGTTTATAGATTTAATGCAAAATTAAAAAAAAGAAGAAAAAATATAAAAGTTGAAATTTAGTCAATATCTCCAAATTTTAAATCAAAGCTATAATATTTTCTTATAGGTCTTTTTACATTCCAAACACATTTTAAACCCTTCTCAAATTGAACTAGGTCACCCTTTTTAAATTCAATTTTATCACCTGTGTTCGAATCTGTAACTTCAACCTCTCCATCTAAAATATAGCATGTTTCTGTGTCTCCATAAGACCAATCAAATTCACTGACTTCTTTACTCCAAGTTCCCCATGATTCTACATTGAATTTCTCTAAATCATCTTCAGTTGGAATTTTCTTTTTCATTTTCATAATTAATCACTTGATATCTTTACCAATTAATTTATCTATAAAAAGACTAAGAATTATTGTTACATAGTCATTAATAAAATTTATTTTCAAATTCTTTTTTAATAATTTAAATCTAAAAAAAAAACAATAAAACACTAAAATAAGAAATTATTATTCAATTAAATTAGATTTAAATTATCATATCAAAAAAGAATATTAATTCGTATAAAGATTATAATTATAATAAAAAAAATTAGTCATCTTAAAATATTAGCTTCAGAAAGCTTATACTATATAAATTACACCCAAAAATGGATAAGAGATTACTAGAATGCCTCAAAAATTTATATTGAAGATATTAACTGCAGGTGAGGGTGGTGTTGGGAAAACTACGCTTTTGCATAGGTATGTAGAGGGGAAATTTTCAGCAGAAACTAAGATGACTATAGGAGTAGAATTCTTTTTAAAAGAAACAGAAATTGATTCCAAACAATGCACATTGCAGCTCTGGGATTTTGGAGGTCAAGAAAGATTTCGTTTTCTCCTTGAAAGTTATGTATTAGGAGCAAAAGGTGCACTACTAATGTTTGACCTCACTCGTATAACCACTTTGGAGAATCTACAACAATGGTTAGATATTGTACGTAAAGGTGACCCAAATCTTCCCGTCCTTTTTTTAGGTACGAAATTGGATCTAGAAGATGAGATAATGGTTGATGATAATTATGCAATGTCATTTTTGAATGAATTTAATCTATTTGACTTTGTAAAAATCTCCTCAAAAACAGGTGAAAATGTTCAAGAAGCCTTTAGTCTTTTAACTAGAAAAATATTAGAGCGTCAAGCCTATTGATTTCCAAAATTAATTTAATTATTATCGATTCTAATTTCATTTTACTTCCTTTCCAGTTTAAAATCGATTATTTTAATGAAATAAGGCAAAATATTGAAGGAAAATTGAAATTCATTATATTTCAACAAATTTTAGATGAATTAGAATCTAAAAGAAGAAGAGAGCAAGGACACACTAAGTTTATAAGATTACTTGATAATGGTTTGATGTATATAGATAAGAATAAAGAAATATATAACATTGAATTATTAGAAGATGTTAAAAAAGCCATTGAAAATACTGATGAATTCTTGTTAAGGAAGTCAGAAGAACTACAGATTGCAGATCAAACTGTATATCTAGCAACCAATGACTCAGAATTGCGCAGAAAAGCCAAAAGATTAAACATTGGTACAATTTTTTTAAGACAAAAGAAATATTTATCCGTTGAGAGAGCTTAAAAAAATATAAAATAGTTAGATCATTTTACAGTTTCAATAAAGTTTCCTCAAATTCTTTTATAAGTTTATTGCATAAATCATTGATTTTTTTCTTGAAAACCTCAAGCTGTTTATCCTCTTCTGCCATTTTCACTTTCACTTCTTTTTGTTTAGTTTTAATAAATTGAAAAATTTAAAAAAAATAGGATTCAGAATTAGAGTCTTATTTAGTATCATTATAATTTTAATTGGAATTTCATAGCTTTTTCTCATTTTTTATACCTCCACTTCAATATTTATAGATATATTCACCTTTTCTGTGAAGTTGATACTTTTCATCACCCATTCTAATGCTTCCTCTAATAAGTGGGCTACGTCTAAGGGGTGAGCTTTTTTCAATTCGTAATTTTGATGTTTCATTGCATTACCTCCATATTTCAAACCCGTGTGGGAGTCTTTTTAGATTGAATTCTTTTTTATATTGTGTAATCGCTTGTTTCTTACTTTTAGCGTAAATTTCACCTGCGTAAAATCCGCTAGTGGTATGATGAAAATAAAATTTTGTTGTTTCCATTTTGATTTTTCACCACGATAAATATCCGTTCTCTATTAGATAGTTAATAAACATGGACTTATCTTCGTTTGAAAGCTTGTTAAATAAATGTTGAAGGGAGAAAAGGAAGAATTCCTCATTATAAAAATATTAAAGTAATAACGGATTATAAATTTAGGGAGTTCCTAGGAATTGATGAAAATAACCCACTATACGATTTATATATGGAGTTTCAAGCTATTCGTGACAAATTATATTTAACCAAAAGGAAAGAAGATTTAGTACCTTTGATAAAATTATGGGAGAGATCTCAAGGGTATTTCTATTTTCTTGGAAGTCAAGATTGAATATAATTATTCTCAGTAGTTATCTTTATATTCTTTTTTTTATACTTTTATATTAGGTGGAGTATTATAGATCTCAGAATTAAAAAAGAAAAACTTAAACAGCTAAATAAGTCTATATATCCTTATCTTTCAGAAAAGAAAGAAATTGAAGTCTTTTGTAGTAGATGTCACCATGAAATTGAGTGCACATTTTGTCCTAAGTCCAAAATGCTTAAGGATTTAGATAATAACATTAGTTATATTAAGCATGAAATTAATAAGATCGAATGGGATGTTGATACATGGTCTTATGCAATCATGGGTAATAAAGAAGCAGAAAGAATCGATGAGAACTTAACACTTATTATGTTGAAATACATTACTGTTGAAGAGGGAGAGTATTATTCACATGATTATCCCGATTCTATGTTAAAAATCTTTTTTGAGAGAGCTTTCAATGAGATTGTTTCCTATGTACTTGAACAAAACTCTCGCCTTGCATTTCAGGTCTTAGGATGGAATATACTTTTTTTTGGAGCAAAACTACCAGATGATATAAGAGAGCTTATTCTATTACACTCAGAATGGAAAGATGAGGAGGATCAGTTTTTAGATGAGCGAGATAGGGAAGAAAGATGGAAATTTCTTTTAGATTTTAGGGATAATATAATCAATTACAAAGATGGTTTTCCCATTAGAATACCTTTAGAGACAGAAAGAGAAGTATATAGAAAAAATAGGGAGAAGAGTAAAGACGGATTAGTTGTAATCGATCGTCAAGCTATAAACTATCGTAAATATTTTGAAGATAAATAGACCTTTTTTTATAAACTTATAAGGTATCCTTATAAGCACAGCAAAATAATTCTTGCAGTAAACATATAAAATAATTATTACTTTTTAGAATATAACCCTAAAATAAAAAGCAAGTTATTTGAGATTTAAATAGAGATTATTGATGTTGAAAAGACAAGACTCTAAACCCATATTGCTTAAAGTAATTACTGCTGGAGATGGAGGTGTAGGAAAAACCACTCTCTTACATAGGTATATAGAAGGTATATTTCTAGTAGATACTCGCCTCACGATAGGAGTGGAATTTTTCCTCAAAGAGCTTAGTATTGATGACAAAAAAATCCTTCTTCAAGTATGGGATTTCGGTGGGCAAGAACATTTTAGACCTCTCTTAACAAATTATGCAACAGGAGCAAGAGGTGCATTGATGTTATTTGATCTCACCAGACCATCAAGTTTAATGCGAATTGACCAATGGGTTAATATTTGTAGACAAAATAATCCAGGTATTCCAATTATATTTCTAGGCACTAAATTGGATTTAATTGATTTCGAATCAATTAATGATGGATTCGCCTTAAAATATATGGAGAAATATGACTTTTTTAATTATTTAAAAATCTCTTCTAAGACGGGGGAGAATGTGAATTTAGCTTTTGAATTATTAGCAAAGGAACTTGTAAAAGATCTATAATATGGTAAATAACTTATAGTTTTGATAATTATAGTCTATTTAAAACTAACGTCTTAATATTCTCTTTACTTAAATTAACCGGATTGTTTTTTAAGCCCGCTTTTTCTACAATTCTATCAATATCTTCTTCAGCAATACCAAATTTACCTAAACGATCGATCTTTAAATCTAATGTCCATTTTTCAAGAGTTTCTACTAACTTTATATTATATTCTTGGATTTTTTCTTCAGGTACAAAATTATCTCCTGAAAGTAATGCACCTATTTCTGCATGTTTCTTTAATCCTAATTTACCTTCTGTTCCCACTTTTTGCAGTATTTCAATATTTAATTTTGTAGCTTCTGCTAATAGTGTACCACACACTACACCATGAGGTATATTAAAAAGTCCCCCAATTGGTGAAGCAAGCCCATGTATTATTCCTAATCCTGCATTAGCAAGAGTAATTCCTGACATTAAAGCCCCATATGCCATCCTCGCTCTAATATTCACATTAGATGCTCCATTTGAGCATACCGGTAAGATACTTTTACTCATATATTTCATCCCACTAAAAGCTAATGCATTCGTCATAGGATTTGATTTGGACGATACATAAGCTTCAAGGAGTTGTGTGAACGCATCCATTCCACAAGCAGCAGAAACTGATGGAGGACATGAAATCATTAACTCAGGATCAATAATTGTTATATTAGGAATAAAATTATCATGACGAAGGGATTTTTTAAAACCCTTAGGACCGACTTCACTAATAACAGCATTTTTTGTGGCTTCACTTCCAGTACCAGAAGTTGTAGGGATGGCAATGTAAGGGATTTTCTTACCATCATGAATTTTATTCCCAATTCCTTCGAGATAATTTTTAATTGAATGCTTTTTTGTTAGCATAGCTGAAATTGCTTTTCCTGCGTCAGTGACACTCCCTCCGCCAATACCAATAATGAGATCAATATTTTCGTTTCGAAATTTTGCAACATTATCATCAATTAGAGCAGGAGATGGTTCATTTGAAATTGATATTGAGGAAAATCCTATTGAATTGCTTTCTAAATTGTTTTTAATTTCATCCCATTTACCTGATCTGTTAAGAGAACTTCCACCAATAACAAATAAAACATTATTTCCATATTTTGGAATAATATTATAAAGTTCATTTAACTTTCCAGCTCCAAAAATGATATATGGGATACTTGCAAAATTAAAAGAAGATACCATTCACTCTACACTTCCATTTCTGTTTATTTGCTAAATTCTTAATATCTTTTTTAAATTATTAAACAAAAAAATACATAATAATTAAGTTTATCAAATTTTTATTCTTTCTATTATAAGTAAGATTTATAATTTAATCTAGATACTTTGTTTTATAAAATAATTCAACGTTATGGTGATATACTATTAAAAAAGTTCATGAAAATGAGTTTGAGTATAGAGGTGGAACTTCTGGAGTTAAATATTTGATGAGAGGTCCTTCTATAGACTGGGGAGTTATAATGCTTCAACCTGGTGAATTAATGGGTGAAAAAGCACATGGACATAATATAATAGATGAAACATTTTTTTTCATTGAAGGCGATGGAGTTATGATTATTGATGATAATGAATATCAAGCGCCAGAAGGGACAGTGTTTCTTTGTGAACCAAAGGAAATGCATAATATTAGAAATGATTCTGATAAACCAATTAAGATTATATTTATTAAGGGAGATTATAAACCTGAGGATAAGATCTAGATTAATAATTTGATATAAAAGAGAATATTGAAAAAATGGCAAAAAAAAAAGGAAAAGCTAAAGGAAAAAAGAGAGGTTATCAAGAACCCCCAGTAGTTACTCGTGTAAAATTCCCTAATAAAAACTTAGGGGAAATGTTTGGACGCGTGGTAGGTATTCTTGGAAATGATAGAATGGAAGTTTTCTGTGAAGATGGAAAACATAGAATAGGTAGAATAAGAGGTAAAATAAAGAAAAGAGTATGGATTAGGTTAGCTGATCTGGTTATCGTGAATCCATGGGAGTGGGAGACCGAAACTGCAGATAAAATGGGTAAATGTGAGATAACCTGGAGATATATGAAACATGAAATATCTTGGCTTGAACGAAAAAATAGAATTCCAGAACTATTAAAAATAAATAATATACCTCTCTAATTTAAAAATTCTTAATAAGATTTAGAAATAATTATAGATATATTTCTAAGAAATAACACTAGTAGATTTTTAATAAAAAGTAAAATTTTTTAATTTTGAATTATATTACTAATATATACTTATTTTCCAAAATTTATTTTAAAAAACCCAAATTCAAATAAGATTCGTGAAGAAATTGACTGATCAAGAAGAAAATATGAAAAAAATGGAAAGTGAAGAAGACGATATTTTAGGAATTATAGGAACAGAAGAAATTGAAGATCTAGAGGATTTAACTACTCTATTTGCTGTGAGAACTACAATTAATCAGGAAAGTAACATCTTAAAACAAATTTTTTACCGATTTAAGATCTTGGATGTAATCCCCGATATAAGAGCTATGCTCGTTTCTCCTTTGTTACCAGGTTACATATTCTTTGAGGCACCCCAGAAGAGAGATGTACAAATAGCTGTTCAGGGAATTCCCCATATTAAAGGAAGAATTGTACAGAATATTAAACTAATTGAATTGAAGCATGTTTTATTGCCTAGAAGCGTAACAGAATACTTGGAAGAAGGCGATACAGTCGAAATTATCAGCGGTGTTTTTGAAGGATCCCGAGCATTAGTAATGCGTATGCCCCATGACAGTAGTAGTAGTGAAGAAGTTGTAGTAAGGCTTCTTCAAGAAGAAACCCCTATAACTATTAAAATTCATGGAGATTATTTAAAATTGGTTGAAAAGAAGAAACCTATAGAAGAGCCTATTCCAGAAGTAAAGGTTACTGCTGATTCTATAACTGATCTAGAAGAAGCAATTACCTTTGAAGATGAACTTGAAGAGTTTGAGGAAGATGTCTCTGAAAGCTATCGAAGCGATGAAATCGAGGAATATACAGATGATGAAGAAGAACTTGAAGAAGAAGATGAATGGGCTAAATTTGATGGATTTTAAAGTAAATTTATTGTTTTCTTTTTTATTCTAAGTATTTCTCTTTTTGTTAATTTATTTTTAATACTATAATTTTGTGGAATGTTTGTAGCATTCACCTAAAGCAACTGTTTAATAAAAGAATTTTTATAGATGGACTATTATTAAAGAAATAACATAGATTTTTAATCAATTATCAAAAATCAATCTGTTTTCAATGATAAAAAATATCTTTATAATGAAAGGTAACACTGGTGAACTCATTTTCTATAAAACTTATGAAGATATTTTTAACGTTAAATTAACAAGCAGTTTTCTAAGTGCCATATTTTCCTTTGTAAAGCAAACATTAAAAACTGAAGAATTATCTGAAATTGAAGTCGGATTGTTTAGGTTTATATTTGAAATCGAAAAAATAGGAGATGATGAATTACTATTTGCACTTTTCAGTGACCGCACTGACAACCTAGTTGAGATAAGAAATCAATTAAGGGCAATAAAGAATCAATTTATCAATAAATATGATCTAACCTTACTAGCGAGCAATTTTAACGGTGAGATTTCAAAATATTTCGAGTTTGAAAAAGATATAAACGAAATTATGGAGAATCATAGTCAATTGGTTTCAGAAGATATCAAAAAGGATTTATTAACGGTTTTTAATGAATTACACACATTTTCTTCTTTTGTTGTATCTTCTGCTTTATTGACTCAAACTGGTCGAGTTATAGTGTCATCTTTAGAACCAAATATTCTATCTGAAATTATTAGACTCTTAGAAGGGAGATTTATATCAGGAAATTTTAGAGTTAATGAACTTATTTCTTTAGAAGATTTTGGTGTGCTTTCTTTAGTGGGAATCGATGAACATTTCATTTCTGTGATTCAATTCAAAAGTAATTGTCCTTTTGAGACAGGATTAGTAATCTCAAAACGGTTATCAAACAGAATACAGAAATTAATTTATTGAAATCATTATATTCAATAGTTCATAATACGATCATTATTAACCATTTTCATAAACGAATTTTTACAAAATAAAGATCCATTTTGAATACCATACATTCGTTTTCCAAAAATTAAAAAGTTAATACACTTTTTCCCTAGTATAATTAATTACTTTAAAAATACCAAATATTAACGAATGGGTTTAATAACTATGCCAAAGTTTATGAATCAAGCTATTAATGATGAGATTCTTGACAAAATGAGCTTAAAAAATCGATATTCCTTTGTCAACAATAATTTAATGGCAATACTTACCCCTGAACAATTTAATTATTTGAAAAAGGTCCAAAAATTTTGCATGAGGTTTGAAAAGAAAAATGAAATCACTCATGGTCCAGAGGAAGATGTATATGATTGGGTTCCTGCTTTTGGAGCTGAAGGGTATATCACAAGAGCTCATAATTTCGAAATGATAGATGTTGTATATGAACATTATGGAGCTGTGGCAGATTTCCTTCGATATCTTGCTGTAGATAATTTTGATCCCCAATTTGCAATGGGTAGTGGTGCTACTGTATTGGCAATTAATCCAGTAGTTGAGCATCATGATAATATATCTGAACGTCTTGAAGCCTTAAAAGATATGGTTACAGGTAAAGCCCCCGGATGTATCTGTATAACAGAACCAGAAAGAGGGTCAGATGCAGTTCATCAATTGACTACCTGTGAGGAACAGGAAGATGGTAGTTATATCTTAAATGGTGAAAAAATATATAATACAAATGCTCCAAAATCAAAATGGGCAGTAGTATACGCCACAGCGGAAGAAAATAATGGAAATTTAATGGCTCAATTTTTAGTGAATACTACGTGGGACGGATGGAAGTGCGAACGTGTAGGAATTCCTTATGTTGATAAGCTCTATCTCGGTCATGAGTTTTTTGAAAATCTAAGAGTTCCAAAGGAATATATACTGGGTCCTGTAGGAAAGGGAAGAGAACATTTATTCGAGGGACTTGTACCAGAAAGAATTGGTATCGCATGTGGAGCTATAGCACAATGTTGGGGTGCTGTATCTCATGCGGCAATATATGCTAACATGAGAAGGCAATTTGATCAGGAGATATTAAAATTCCAAGGTGTAGGTTTTCTTTTAACGGATCTATGGGCGAAAACTACTAATTTGACCCTAGGATTACTTAAATTCTGTGAAGCCTACGATGACAAAATGGAAAAATTTGAAGGAAAAATCCCCGCCAATATTTCACGAGCTATGGTAGCAAGTGCATCTCAATTTAAATATCATTGCACTAACCTTTCCAAACAAATCTGTTATGAAGCTGCTAATTTAATGGGAGGAGCAGGATTATCCGATAATACTTTAATGCACGATTATGTAAATATTTCGAGGATACAAGAAATTGTAGGTGGTTCAAGACAAATACAGCAGTATATCATGAGTATGGCTTTAAGACAACTATTTAAGATGCTCTAAATTTCTTTTTTTTTTATCTTTTTCAATAATTCCTTTTAAGATTTAAAATATCAAATTTTTTTAATTCATATACTATTAATATTCTTTAATCTAATCAGACTAATAGAAAAAATTCAATATGTAAACGGTTTTGAAAATGGAAAATTTATTAAATATAGCTAAAGATTCATTTCCACCTGTATCAGGATCTGAAAAAGTACGTGGAATAAAAGACGAGGTTGAAATTTTATGGGATAATTGGGGAATCCCACATATCTATGCAAAATCATTAGGGGACGCGTATTTTACTCAGGGTTATCTTCACTCTCGACATAGATTGTGGCAAATGGAAACTTTTAGGCGTTTAATATCTGGTGAATTATCAGAACTAACAGGAGAGGCAACATTTCTTAGTGATAAATATTATAGAACAATTGGATTACATCAACTAGCAAAAAAGTGTGCAGTAATTCTGGAAAAGAATAAAAATTCAGAAGAATATAATTGGATAGATGTTTATATAAAGGGTGTAAATGCAGGTATAAAAC
>JAHPYZ010000028.1:0-3890 GCA_019058425.1 Promethearchaeota archaeon | reverse complement strand
CGAAAGACCCCTCCAATTGAATTTTCAGTATTAAATATCAAACCTCGCGAATGGTTAGTCGAAGATTCATTTAAAATAATTAGCATGATTGAATGGAATTTGAGTAGTTGGAATTTTCCTTTAGAAGTATTACGTGAACATTTATTAATAAAAATAGGTCTTGAAAAAGCTAAAAAGTTAATACCTTTTTTTTCCGAAACTTTTGTTAAGGGATCTTCGGGAAGTAATGCGTGGGCAGTGAGTCCTAATAAATCTGAATCTGGAGCGGTTTTATTAGCTAATGATCCTCATTTGGCTCTTACAAATCCTGCTATTTGGTTTTTAGTACATTTAAATTGTCCCGGATTAAATGTAATTGGCACTTCTCTTCCTGGATTACCTATGATTGTTATAGGGCATAATGAAAATATAGCGTGGGGTTTAACAAATGTAACTGCTGATACTATAGACTTATTCGAATTAGAGATAAATCCAGAAAATAAAAACCAATACAAATATAATGAGGATTGGATTGATTTTGAAGTAATTAAGGAGCAAATCACTATACAAGGCAAATCTGAACCAGTAGTGCATGAAGTTTTGATCTCTAAATTTGGACCCGTGGTAGAGTATTTTGATAAAAACCAAAGATATTATAAGTTTAACCTCCCAGGTAAATATGCGTTAAGATGGTCAAGTTTTGAACCCGAACTCGTAAGAAATATTACAGGTTTTATACGTATAAATAAAGCTTCAAATTGGCAGGAATTTAGAGATGGTATCAGATATATAACAATTAATCCTCAAAACTTTATATATGGTGATGTAGAGGGAAATTTTGGTCATCAGCATGGTGGAAGAATTCCTATAAGAAACTTTGGAAATGGTGCCACAATAACTCCTGGCACACATGAAAAGTATAATTGGAAGAGTTTATCTTCTTTTGATCAATTGTACTCACGGTATAATCCTAAGGAAGGATTTGTATATACCGCCAATTTTAATGAAGATAAAGCTCCAAATGGCCTATTGATAGCCCAAGATAGGATAGAGCCATATAGACAGATTAGAATTAAAAAACTAATGCAATCAAAAGAAAAGTTTTCATTGGAAGATTTTAAGAAGTTTCAACTTGATAGATATACCGAAGAAGCAGCTGAACTTCTTCCTGTAATGTTAAAACATCTAAAATCTACTAAAGGATCTGATAAATATTCTAATTTTATATCAATATTAGAAAAATGGGATTATTTTTTAACTAAAAATAGTATCGCTGGTACAATTTTTAAAATATGGCATCAAGAAACCCTTGAAATCCTCCTAAAACCTGTTATAGGCGAAGAGGTATTAAAATTATTTTCTGGAAGTCGTCCATTTGATCTTAAGAGAATTATCGAAATAAGTCAAGAAAATTTAGATAAACTAGAAGAACTTTTACTGAAATCATTTAAGAATACTATAAGTTTTCTATCAGATAAATTATCAGCTGACTTTAATAAATGGCAATGGGGAAATTTACATAAACTTACACTCACTCATCCTTTTTCACTCATAAATAAGGATGCTAAGGCGTTAAATGCTGGACCTTTTAAACTTGGTGGAGATTCAAATACGCTTAATAATGGATATTATGATCGTTTAAGTAATTATGATGTTGTTGTAGGACCTTCCTATCGTCAAATACATGATTTATCTGATTGGGATAAGTCAATTGGTGCTTTACCAGGAGGACAATCCGGATTACCATTCCATAAACATTACAAGGATTTAATTAAATTATGGGTAAAAGGAAAGTATATTCCATACTTATTCACGAGAGAAGCAATTACAAAAAACTTAGAAGGAATTTTCAAACTAATTCCAGAGAGTAAGTAAAATAAAAAATAAAAATTAATTTTTTTTAATTTCTTAAGAAACAGACATCTTGTATAAACTTCGTAACGAAAGCGACATGATATACTGCTGTATTTGTCTTGAACCACCTACAATTTCTTGTATCCTTGAAATATTCAAATAATCTTGCATAAGAGTATTGTCGCATAATCCTGCTCCACCCATGAGATTAGCTGCTTCATAGCATACTTCCCTGGAAAGTGCAGTAGTTTGATATTTGAATTGACTTGCTGATGCAACCATTGCTTGAGAAATATTTCGAGGTATATTTCCTTCGAATTTTTTAAATTTCTCATCAAAGCCTTCACAGAACTTCAAAAGTCCAAATGTCAAATTTGTCGTCTTCGCCCACAAATCTGCAAGCAAAAAGCCAACTCCCTGGAATTTTAATATCTCCTGATCAAATTGCTTTCTTAAATTAGCATAAATCACTGCATGTGATAGAGCGCCCCAACATTGACCGATAGCTCCATAAGCAATCGCAATTCTTTCGGGAACAAGTCCTTCAAACAAATGTTCTCTTCCCTTTCCTACAGAACCGAGTATATATTCTTTTGGAACTCTTAAATTGGTAAATTTCTCTTTACCTAAATATACTTTAGGTGTCCACGGTAATCCGACTCGTTCACAGCTCCACCCATCCCAATTTGTATTAATTAAAAATTGAGCCATCATATTCCCGTTATTTTGTTCTGCCGTAGCATAAGCAACTACCCATTTTGATTTAGGTGCATTTGTGTTAAAGATTTTTTCGCCATTTAATACAAAACTGCCATCTTCTTGCTCATCACAGGTTGTTAATTGATGGACAGCATCCGAGCCTCTTTCGGGTTCTGTAATAAGGATTGCTCCAGGTGAGTGACCAGTTACTAGCTCCTTTAATGCTTCAAGCCTCTCAGGAACGTTTTCATGATGTTCATAAATAGGGTTAATTGCTAAAACAGTTGCTCCACCTGCCATAGAAAATTGGGGATCAAAATTATCAACTGCAATTGTACGAAGCATGTCTGCTGCTAAACCCCACTCCGGGTAATCTATATCAATCATTTCGAAATTATGTTGTCGAGTAATAAATCCCTCCGCTCCAAAGGCAGGAATCCAGCTATAAAGATCATCATCAGAAGCATGGACAATTTCATTCTTTTTCTCAAATCTTAGACAAAACCGCTGTACTTTCCGAAAAAAATTGAATTCTTCTTGAGATAACAAAGGAGTTAGATTGTTATTAACGAAAGCATATCGATTTTTTAAACTCAGTTTGGAGAGTATCTCATTGTTTATTACTTGAGTATCAAATTTTCTCTTTTCAGACATTTTATTCTTCTCTTACTCCAGTTATTTTATATTGAAATTTGTTGATTAGAATTTCATTTTAAATATAACTTAAATTACCATAAGAAGATTTGTTCAAAGCCTTTAAATAATTTTATTTTTATGAATAAAAAAAATATTATTAAAATTGAATATTATAAAACTTCAATATAACAAATATTTGGATGATAAAAATGGATAGAAGATATGAAACTCAAGTTATTGATGACGAGATTCTAGAAAAATTAAATCTAAGAAATAGATACAAATTTGTAAATGATAATCTTGTGACGATCCTAAATGATGAGCAATTTTCTTTTCTTAAACAAGTTCAAGATTTCTGCGTAAATTATGAATTAAAAAATAAAATAACTCATGGTCCTGATGAAGATATTTATAATTGGTATTCTGATTTTGGAAAAGAAGGTTATATAACCCGTCAAACTCCATATGAATGTATTGATTTAAATTATGAAAATTTTGGAATGGCCATTGAATTTATGAGAATTCTTGCACTTGATAATTTTGATCCTCAGTTTGCCATGGGGAGTGGAGCAACTGTAATTTGCATTAATCCTATTTATGCTCATCATGAAAACGTTCCTGAGAGGCTTGAAGCTTTAAAAGAACTTGTTACAGGTAAGGAAGTAGGATGTTTATTGATAACAGAACCTGAAAGAGGCTCGGATGCTGTCCATCAATTAACA
>JAHPYZ010000027.1:33457-52567 GCA_019058425.1 Promethearchaeota archaeon | reverse complement strand
CTTTATAAAGAAGTATTTAAAAAGAATCTCTTAAGGGGCAGATCTATAAATGGTATGATTGCAGCATGTGCATATTATGTATGTAAACAAGAGAAGGTTCCTATTACTCTTCAAGAAATCTTAGACGAAGCATCGATAAACGATAATATCGTGAAGAAATGCTATAAGATCTTAGTTAGAGAATTGAACTTAAAATCACCTCATATTGATCCTGTATCCCTTATACCACGTTATTGCGCGGATTTAGGATTAGATATTAATGTTGAAAAGGAATCAATAAAAGTATTACAAAATTTCATTGCAAACACATCTATCTGTGGTAAAGATCCAAAAGGGTTGTGTGCAGGTTCGATATATTTAGTATCTAAATTAAAGAATCACAAAGTAAGTCAAAAAGATATTTCACGAGTCATAGGAGTCACAGAGGTGACTCTTCGCTCAAGATATAAGGAATTTTTACAAAATGTTTCCTTTAATTTCAAAGTTAATTTAAATTAAGCTAAATTTTTCTTTTCCATTTTTTTGTTTGTTAAGGGTTGAGAGGGCGCAATCTCTTAAATAAGTTTTATAATATTTATCCTATGGTTCTCTATCTTTGCACCAAGAATTGCTTGATTTACTATAAAACAATTGCAAATACACTAAATGTTATTATTAATGGAATAATGAATGGTAGAAATGATAAACCACATAGAAAACTTTCAAACTTCTCTAATTGTTGTTTCTGGTCATTGGTCAATTGTTCACCACACTTCGGACAATGTTGAGGTGTCTCTCCACCCCATCTATTAAAGGGGCTTCGAGGTTTAAAAATTATTGCCCCACATTTTTTACATGTTGGTCTTGATATTAATACTATTTATTTTCTCCCTCCACTTTTTAATAATTTTCTAAAATTTATTTGTATTTTCTAAGTCTAAAACCACATTCATGGCAGAATATTTCATCTGAACCAATATTTATTCCACACATTTCGCATTTATACACGCTGTTATAAATACGATTACCTTGAGATGGTATTTGCAATGAATTATATTTCTTGATATTCCTCTTAATTGTGATTAAATTATTAAAACGGGCTATAAATGAGAATATCCCTATTACTGTAAATATTCCTAGAAAGGTAAAGAAGATCCACATTAAATCAATAGAAAAGGGATCCCACCTTATATGATAAGTGAGTGCTCCAGAAGTCATAAAATTTACATAATATACTGTAGAAGCATAAATCCTAAATTTACCTGAGTCTTCATATTTTCCTTGCGATACATAGTTACTTTCAAGAAATTCCTTCCAAGTATCACTAAGATCTATACCATATTTAGTTTCCATCTCAGAAAGTACGTTTCTATACCATTCAAGAGAGCTTTTCTTAATAATTAATAGATTCACGATACTTGTAGATGTGAAGTCCCAACTAATTGCATTAGAGACTTTATGTTCTAAAACAACTCCACCTTGTCTTTCTCCAGAATCCTCATAGAATGCAAAGTTCATTATAGTATCTAGATCAGAAAATGTGGCTATAATGGCAATTAAAATTATTATTATTAATGGAATTAAAAAAGTTTTTTTCTTATTCTTTTCTCTCGACACTATTTTGCGTCTCTCTTTTTATTATTTTAACCTATTACCACATTCGGGGCAAAAAATTGAGAACATATCTATTTCAGAGTCACACTGTTCACAGATCCAGATATCTAATTCTACTTTATTAGGGGATTGGGTTGATTTATTTTCTAAGAATTGAGTCAAATTTTCATCAAGTATAGTAATTTTAGCTTCTGATTTTCTAGCAACTCTTTTTAATACACATTGGGATAGAAGGATTTGTTTACTTGAAATTGCAAATATCTTTTTAATGTAGCAGCGAGAAAATTTAATCTCTTGACAATTAGATAAACTTAGCAGTTTTTTTATGTCCAAATTTTTTACACAAAATTTTGAACATTTTTTTAAATCTAAATTCTTTATAGTAGAATCTAAGATTTTTACATTCTTACAATTGCTTAAATGAAGAGATTTTAAGTTAATTTTCTTAATTTCAATGTATTTCTTGGAATCAGAAATTTCAAGTGAGAAATAATTATTATTCCAATAACATCTTGGAACTAAAATCATAGGATCTTCAATAGTTCCAGTCCCAGATATTTGAATTCTGAATTCATTAGTGGTTTCTGCCCATGTCTCCCAATAAGATTTAATATCCAACTTTGTTTATATTTATATATATTTTTAATACGAATAATATATTTGATTATATATCATTATATCTGATAAAATAGGATATTTAAATCTACTGATAGTAATTAAAGAACCATAAAAGGCGGTCCATGAGGAATTAGTACTATCATTTATTAAAATTACTTTAAAAATGGAAAATTCTTTAATTCTGGTGACCAGTTCTTCTTGCTGCTATTTGACCAACTTTCCTACCAGGAGGAGCATTTCTGCTGGTTGTTGTAGATTTATGCGGAGATTGTTTAGCACCACCACCATAGGGATGAGATGCAGCAACCATAGCGACTCCACGAACTACAGGCCACTTTTTCGCTTTGGATTTCACATAATGAAATTTATTGCCTGCTTTAAGGAATGGTTTATCGGTACGTCCTCCTCCGGCAACGACTCCGATTGTTGCTAAGCATTTTTGGTTTATCCATTTCGTTTTCTTAGATCGAAATAGTAATTCAACTTGGTTTTTAGATTTATTTCTCACGATTGCAGCTACTCCTGAGGCTCGTGCGAATTTACCTCCATCTTGTGGAGTTGCTTCTATATTGAAAACAAGAGTTCCTAATGGTATTTTTTTTAATGGTAAAATATTACCAACCTCAATTGATTGGCCATATCCAGTTTTAGATTGCACAAATTCTTGCCCTACATATATTCCTTCTGGAGGTAGCCATAAGGCTTTTTCTTTAGTATCTTGATATTGAATTTGGGCTACTGGAGCACCTCTTCCTGGAGAATGAATAAGATCAATTACCTTAAATTTAAATAATTTCTCATCTTTTTTGAATGGGCGGTATTTTACTTCTCCTACATGTCGGTGACTAGGAGATCTAAAGCTCAAAACACCCCTACCTTTCCGCTGTGCTAAAATTCGTTTTCCCAAACTATATCACTGTATTCTCTGGTTATGAACTTAAATAATTCAAACTATAAATTTTTTATCTTTTTCCTTGAGATGGATTAGAAATTAGAGTTTTTTAGATTTTAGTAATTCATCTATATTATAATTAAAAGCAATAGGAATTTCTCTTTCTAAGTATTCCCCTGCGATATTCTCTAATAATAAAGTCTTTATTTCTTCAGGATTGTTAGTTTGTCCTAATACCCAACCAAGTTTAATATAGGCTGTTTCTGGTAATAAATTTCTTCCTGGAATGACTCCCATATTAAGTAGTTCTCTTCCAGTGGAATAGACGTTCATGCCTACAAATCCATGGAGTGTTTGGGTAGCCATTAGTATGGTAATACCTTCTTGAATAGCTCTTTCTATAGACTTATAGATGGTAGTTGATACGTGTCCTAATCCGGTTCCAACAATTACAATTCCTTTATATCCATTATCAATATAAAAATTGATCTGATCATTATCTAGCCCCGGATATGAATATAGTAAAGCAACTTTCTTTTCGAAATTAGTGATAGATGTTGTTTTGGATTTTGATCTTTTTTTATAATCCTCAGTAAACATTTTAAGTGTTCTATTTTGAACCATACCAAGTGGTATACTATTTATTGTTCTAAATGTATTTCTTACGGAAGAATGCATTTTTCTTACTAAAGTTCCTCTATGGATTAGTCCATAATCATGAGATGACGAGCCTAGCATTGCTATAACCACTTCAGCGATATCTGATTTTGCCACTATTGCAGCATTAATCAAATTTTGTGCCGCATCTGAGGAAGGTCTATCAGAACTTCTCTGACTTCCTACAAGTACAACAGGGATGGATAAATCCTTTAACATAAAAGAAAGTGCCGCACTAGTAAATGACATCGTGTCAGTTCCATGACCAATTATGATTCCATCACATCCAGAATTTGCAGTATCTACAACTCTTTCTGCTAACTTTTGCCAGTTTTCTGGCTTCATGTTTTCTGATAGTATTTCAAAAACAATTTCACATTCAAGATTACAAATTTCTGCTAATTCTGGAACAGCACTAAATAATTCTCCTGGTGTGAAAGAGGGAATTACTGCGCCTGTTGTATAATCTAATCTTGAAGCAATTGTACCACCCGTTCCGAACAATTTTAAATTTGGAAGTTCTTTATTTATAGGAAATTCTTTCTCTGGAATTTTATATGTCGCCTCTTTTTTTCCAATTTTAGTGATTTCTTTTATTTCAGAAACCTTTATTCCTACATTATAATTATTATCTAGTTTAATATTTATGAAATTTGGAGCAGAATATTCATTTCTTGGTAATATAATCCCTTCATATTGAGTCTTGTCTGTTTTAATTTGAACAATATCCCAAATTTCGAGTCTATTCTTTATTAGTAGATTTTTACCTTCTCCTTTATACCCTCTTAATTTTTCACTCACTTACTTCAACTCCTTTATTTTTTCTTTAATAGAATTTTCTAATTCTTTAGAAACAATAGCACCATCAATTTTTCCACGGACTTTTTTCATAACTTCTCCCATTAAAGGTCCCATTGCTCTCATTTCTTTTTCTTTTATCATATTAGAGTTTTTATTGATAATTTCTACTATCAATTGTTTAAGTTTAGCTTTAGAAATACTTTCAATTTTTAGTTTCGTTTTAATCTGCTCAATAGAAAGTTCAGGGGTATCAGCTTTGATTTTCATCAAATCTTCAATTGCTTCTTTGCTAATCTCTTTATTTTTTAACAGCTTAAAAATTTCAAGAAAATCATTATCAGTTATATTGTCAATATTTTTTCCATCTCTTCTGAGTGCAGTTGTAGTTTCTAATAGAGTAGTGAAGATTAATGAGGGATTATCAGGATATAACTTTATTAAAACATCAAACAGTTTGAGCTTTCCCGTGAAAATTAGATCTTTTATTAATCTTTCTTCAACCTCATATTTTTTAGAATATTGTTTTATTATTATCCATGGATATTCTGGGAGTGTTTTTCTTATGTTATTGATTTCTTCTTCAGTGTTAAAGATGGCTTCAGTATCTGTATCAGGATATAATCGAGCACCTCCATGGAGTTCTCTTAAAAATTCAGTATTTCCATTCTCAAGCGCTCTTCTAGTCTCAGGAGGAACACCTTTAAAAGCATACTTTCCTCGATTGATGATGACATCTACTGCTTTCTTTAATTCTTTCTTAGAACCTAATGCTAATATAAAACAATCATTTTCTTTTGAGTTTAATTTTTCTATGATACTCTTAATATCTTCATTTGAAAACTTATATTTCTTTAAATCTTCATCGGAATGAATTATTCCTTTTAATCCAGAGATCAATTTTACTTTACTACTAACTTCAGTGCCAAATCTATACTCTTCCATCAATTCCCTTCCAAATATTCCTTTAAATCCCTTAAAGTTTATACCGTATAATAGCTTTCCCGATTTAATACCCTTAGCAATGAAATTGGATCTCGTTTTAGCTAGTATATCAGTTAAATCTACAGGACTCTTTGGGATATCATTTTCATTTAATTTTCTTTTTTCAAGTTCTTCCTTAATTTCAAGTAGTTTCAATTGGCGTGAAATTTCATGTTTGATCAAGACAGGTATCCATCCTAATTTTTGAACACCTTTTATTTCAATTCTGGTTCCTGCTTCAATGCTTACATTAACATCTTGTCTAATTGATCCAAGAACTTTTTTTACATTTGTAGACCATAATAACAATCCAATTCTTTCAGCACATTCTCGACATTCTTCTGGAGTATTTATATCCGGTTTCGTTGTGACTTCTATCAATGGAATTCCTAATCGATCTAAACGAAAAAAATTCTGTTTATTTTCTGTTTTAATTTTTCTGGCAGCTTCTTCTTCCAGACTCAAGATATCTATTCTAATTTTTTTACCACTTTCTAAAGTCAAATAACCATCAGTACCTAGTATCATAGTCCGTTGAAATCCGCAAGGTACACTTCCATCTAAATAATTTTTTCGACATACATGCATTTCTTCGATTATATTAGCATCTAAAAGCATAGCAATTTGTAAAGCTACTTTTCTTGCTTCAACATTACAGGAAAAAGGAGGTGTATCATCAAGTTCATAAGTACACACCACATCATTATACCCTTCATATGTAATTCCCATTCCTTTTTCGTATTCTGTAAGCATTGCTTTATCATAAGTTCCCATTTCACCTAAAACAGGTCTCATTTTTCGATTTATAGTAAAATCTGGTTCCCGAGTTCCTTGAAGTTTAGCGGGACATCTACAGAATAGCTTTTTTTCCGTATCAAGTTGTTGGTGAATCTCTAATCCACATTTAAGACCTAGCTTTTTATAATCAAATTGTTCTTCCATAATCAATCGAATTTTCTTTTTAATTAAAATCAAATACTATAATTAGTGAAGTAATAAATCTTATAATTATTTTCAAAAAAGGTTTGGGATATTTTAATTTAGATTGTCTTAAATATTTAACAATTAATTGAAATGGAAAACTTCATTATTTTAATCGATATATTCCATCACTTTGAGAAATTTCTGAATATTGTGAGAGATATTCTATTAAATAATCTTTTTGTTCATTATTCTTGAGACATTGTTCAATTCGAAAAGAAAGATCTTTTATATTTTCGATACTAATCCAATGGATTTTATTAAAAAACTGTAATATTTTGTTTAGAAAATCTTCTTCCGTGCCAAATTTATGCAAATCATTTTCAATAATTTTGATCCATTTATTAAAAGCATTTTTACTCTTAAAGCATACAAATAAATCACTATCCTCTGCTATATTTATCCATAAGAACTTATCTTTATCATTAAGCAACCGATTATAATTTATGATAAAATTTACATTTTCATGAAGTAGTTTTATTCTTTCTTTTTTCATTAATTCTTCTCTAAAAGCAAGAGGGGTCTCAATTAAATCAAGTCTGCAATAAAAATCTTTAGATGAATAATGAAAATCTGTAACTTTTACACCTAAAAGACCACAAATTCCCGCAAAAAATTTACAATTTTCAAAATGAATATTTCTCTGCTTACCAATAAATTCCAGAGAACCAGTTCCATACTTTTTATTTTCTTTTGGAAAAATATCGAGTCTCAGTTCTTTACATGCATTCGAAGGATATACACGATTTTTAAAACGTTCAAATAATAATTGCCAACCTTCAGTAACTTTTTGTTTTAAATACATACCCCTATATAAACGATAAACAGCTAACAGAAAACGAGTACCGAAATCAAAAGAAATAGGAATATATCGATTACTCTCTGATACCATCTCATAAAGCGGAATGGTGGCTTTAAATGTAAATTTATCAAAAAAATCTTTATATTCTTGGTCTTCCACCCGCTTAAAATCTTCAATAGTTTTTCCTTCTTTAAAGAGTTTCATAATATTATCTAAAATATAAGTAATGAACGAACTTACACTCTTAAATCTTTCATCATTAGGTTCTTTCTTATGATTTACATTTACATATCTTTTTATCCATTCTTTAAGGGCCGGGGATATTGAAATCGTTTGCTGGGCAGTTTTCTTATCTGAGAGGAATTTTTTTTGAGACATGATACTTTTAAATTTGGAATATATTTTAAAGTTTTATTAGTTGAAATGGCTAATTAAGTAAGCTTAATTTTAATATTAATGAAGATTTAGAAGTATAAATTCTTTTAGAAGGTACATTTTTTCCCAATCTTCCCATAATTTTGTTTTTTCATATATCTTCTTATTTTGATAATGGTAAACTTGATTTCAAATACTAGTATTTCTAATATTAATATTTATAAATAAATAAAAAAAAATATGTTTGGGCAATTTTTAACGATAAAAATCAAGGGAATGACAGGAGGCCCTTGCTACAAAGGTAAAATGAGGGAAAAATGGCGGGGTTAAGGAGGACGATTTCCCCTTTTTTTTTCTTTTCAATAATACTTAGTTGAGGATATTTAAGATTCGATATATTTCAAATAATAGTCCTCGTTTTCATGAGAGATTTGAAGATTTTTTGAAAGAGTTTTTAATAAAAATTCTCTTTCATGAGAAAATTTTGATTTAGATAATCTAATTTGAAAGATTAGTTCTTTTTCGCTTTTAATTTCAATCCAATGTAGTTTTTCAAAAAATCTTAACAAATTTACAGGATTATCTTCTATATCTCCAAATTTTTCAATTTCTTTTTCAATAAGATTTACCCATTTTTCTCTAACATCTTCATTAGTAAATGTGATCAAGACTTGTTTATCAGCCGCCATTTTCATCCATAAGTAATAATCTTTATCTTCAATTACTCTATTATAATTGATAAAATAAGAAAGATTATGATTCATTAGTTTGATTCTTTCTCTTTTTGCCAAGTCTTTCTTGAAAAATAATTCTGTAGCCTTTAAATCAAATCTACAGTAATTATCTTTCCTAGAATAAAGAAGTCCTGTTATTTTATTTCCTAATAATCCAAAAAAAGCAGCGGTATATTTATAAGTTTCAAAAGACAGATTTTTATATAATCCTGCTTGTTCAAAGACTCCTGTTAAGTCATTTCTTCCTTTTCCAGTAAATAGATCTAATCTAAATTCTTTTGTAAGATTATTTGAAAAGAGGTAATTTTTTACTCGATTGAGAAATTTATTTATCGTTTTAATATCATAAGGATCCATATAGGATAGATATAATCTTCTAAGGGTAAAAAAGAAAAATGTATTTTTCTCTAAAGTTGGGCTTTCATACCGATTTGTTTTTATTGCATTTTCGTAATAGGGAATTAATGCGTTAAATGAGATTTTATCAAAGAAACCTTTAATATCAGCATCGACAAAAGATTCAAAATCGTCAAGAGTCTTGCCTTTCTCAAAACTCACCATCGCATGCTCCATAACGAAATTGTAGAATCTTGAAATGCTTTTGAACCTATCATCATTTGGATGTAATTTATTATTTTCATATACATACCTCTCAATTTTATCTTTAAGTGCCGGTGAAATTGAGATTGTCTGCTGGGTAATTTTCTTCTTTGATAAAGGTCTCTCTGGAGTCATTTTAATTCACTGATAGATAATTTTTGACATTTATATAGTAAAATTATATATATATTAAAAGTATTAAAAATAAATCGTTAATATTTTCTTTCTGTAGTACAAATAAGTTTTGATCCTAATGCAATAAAGTATAGAAAATCTTATTTTACAAATAATTTAGAAACATATACTCCATCTAATTTGTACCCTAAATTTCTGAAAAAGTCCCTTGCTCCAAAACCACTTATAACAGATAGTTTTCTTGCTCCAAACTCTTCAAATGATATTTTTTCAGCGTTTTCCATTAGTAATTTTCCATATCCTCGGTGTTGGATTTGAGTATAATAATTTGGTTTCGAGTCTTTTGGAACAAGTTCCCCGACTACTTTAATTTCTCTTACAATCATTGATTTCCCATCATTTAATTCTGGTCTATGAGCATATTCAGATGGTTTTCTTAATCGAAGATATCCTGCTAAATAATCTTCTGCTTTATTTTCAAAAGATAAGAATATTTCTTTGCCTTGAGAAGCAGCATAGTCTAACCGATATAACTTTATATCATCGAATGATTCTTCATCGATAACTTCTTTTCTTTTATTTATCCCATACTCTCTACATCGGATGCACTTACAAGTTTCATTTATTTCTTTTAATTTTTCTTGAACAATTTGTCTTAAATTACTATTTTTACATCCTGCTTCTATAAGTGTAGCGGGTATATCACGCATTATCCTTTGTATTCGCACATAGGGCGGTAAATTCTTTTTAACGGTTGCTAGTAGTTCTATTAATTTTTCATCTGAATAAGGAGAATATTTTCCTTTCTCCCACCAATTAAATAATTCAGTGCCAGCAATTACAAGTGTAGGATATATTTTGAGCATGTCGGGACGGTAATCCGAATTGGAGAACAACTCATCAAATAATTCCATATCTTTTGAGTAATCAGAACCTGGTAGGTTAGGCATAATATGAGCATTAATTTTTAACCCTGCATCCCTAGCTATTCTTATAGCCTCAATGTTATCTGAAGTAGTATGTCCCCTTTTTATGAGTTTAAATATATCATCATAAACTGTTTGAATTCCTAATTCAACTCGAGTTGTCCCGTAATTTAACATTAGATCTACATCCTTCTCTTTACAATAATCTGGTCTTGTCTCGATTGTAATTCCTATTACACGTCTTTTAGAAGTCTCAGCGAGTTTTTTTGCTTTTTCTAAACTATGTACTCTTTGTTCGATAATCCCTTCTAACGCTCCTTTTATAAATTCTTCTTGATACCTTCGGACAGTTGATAAAAAAGTACCCCCCATAATGATTAATTCAATCTTATCAACTTTATGCCCAATTGCTTCTAAATCTTTAATTCTACTTTGAACTTGTAAGTAGGGATCATAATTATTATAAATAGATCTCATAGCTGCTGGTTCTCGACCGGTATATGATTGAGCTACTTTTTTCCCTGGTTGAGAATCTTGCCCTGGACAGTATATACAAGTTCCGGGACAAGGAAGAGGTTTAGTCATAATGGCTATGACAGATACTCCAGATAGAGTTCTAGTTTTTCTTCTTTTAAGGATTGGTAATATAACTTGCTTTTCTTCTTCTGTAGCCATATCTAATATTGTAGCATTCTTTATTACACCGGCGTAAGAATATTTTTTTGCGAACTTAGCTTTAATAGTCGTTATTTTTGATTTATTTGTTTGCGGATGAGTAATGAGAAAATCTATTGTTGCTCTAGCAATCTTTTTTATTTTATCAACACTACTTTCTTCTGAATATGTCATTAAATTCAAGGGAAGTTACTTTTTTAAAAAAACTGCATTTATATTCATTAGAATCTTCCATTTGTCTTAAAATTTATTGTTCAATTCATTATATATGAAATTAAGAGCAATAAGAATTGTAGATTTTAAATATTAAAAGAAATTAGTCTTTCTAGGATTTTTAAAATTCTATTTTTATAATGATTTTTTTTAAAATGTAATTATTAATGATTAGGGGCGATTTCCAGCGTTGCATAATATTTATATATATGCAACGTTACAATTTTTGTGTAAATGAATAATTTTTTAGAAGTGAAATTAAAAATGAAAAAACCACAAATTTATAAAATATGTGTTTTTGGAGAGAGTGGAGTGGGAAAATCCACATTATTAAGTAATTATTTTAAAGAGACAGATAATAAAAGTTTAGGAGTTCCCCCAAAATTAACTTTAGGAGTAAGATTCTATCAGAAGACACTAAAAATAGATGATATAGACTTAATATTACATGTTTGGGAGCTCACAGGTGCAGAAAAATTTAAGGATCTTAAAATAACAAAAACAAAAGGGGAAGCTAAATTAAAAAAACCACGTCCTTTTTTTGAACCTTTTACAGTTGGTGCTGCGGGAGCAATATTCGTGTATGATATAACTGATAAATCTAGTCTAGTCGATTTAGACTGGTGGTTAAAATTATTTAAAAAAACCAAAAGAAATGTTAGTATTCCGATTCTAATGGTTGGAACTAAAGCAGATCTTCAAGATGAGAGGGAAATCTCTATCAGACATGCTAATAAGTTAGCCTCCGCAAGAAATCTAATCGGAGCGATAGAAATATCTTCAGAAAATGAAAAAGAAATTGGAGATCTTTTTAATAATTTTACGAAAATAATTAAAAGAGTATACCCTAAAAGGCATTATGTAGATGTTTTTCGGAATGAATTAGACATCAGACTATTCATCTTACTGAAAATTTATAAGGAATTAAGCCTCAAAGAAATGTCCTATCATACAGGTAAAAGTAAAGCACAGCTTTCTCGTCGCACAAGAGATTTAATTCGATTGGGATTAATTCAATCATACACAAAAGAGGATGAGGTACAACCCGGCAACATCAAGAGAAAATATTATAAGCTCAGTAAAAATTTTGATTTGTTAATGGAGAAAAAGGAATTTGACTTAGAAAAAGCAATAAAAGATAATAATTGGGAACCCCTTTTGGCAAATATTCCTAAATTCTCCTATGAATATAAAAAACTCAAGATGATTTCAGACTATATAAATAGTTATTTAGAAGCAACAGAGAGTCATCTCTTAACATCTGTGGCAATGGAAGATTTACCGATGATTGATATAATTAATGTATTTATGGAGGCACTGGAGAACAACTTGATACATTATCACTTTATATCTGAAAACCAATACGAGAATATTAAGGCCTTAAGCTTAGAATTTCATACAAAATTAGATGAGATTCTAAAAAATGATGATAGTGCAGAAAAACCGTACATATATATGGACATACTTCTTAATATATTAACTATAACTAAATTTGGTAGTAAGCCCGGCTTATATCTACTAGGACTTCGACAAGGTGTAAAAGAAACTCAGAAATCACTCTAATGGTATCTTTTTACCTGAGAAATCTCTCTGAAATTTCCCAAAATCTTCTATTTTTTTTAGTTCTTCTGAGCTAAATATAGGTCCATCCTTACACACCAAAAGGCCTAATGGATCTAATGTGCATAATCCACAGAGACCACTTCCACATCTCATTATACGTTCAAGACTTGCATAAAACTCGATTTTTTTCTTTTTACATATCTGAAATAGTTTATATAACATAATTTCAGGGCCGCAAGAATATACAACAGTGTTTTTTAAATCATCTTGGGAGTAGCTTTTTATGAGTTTCTCAAATGTCTCTGTTGCAAGTCCTTCTTCCCCGTGACTGCCATCATTAGTACAGACATGAAATTCTAAATCTTCCTGGTCATACTCATAAAATTCATCCATATAGAGCAAATCACTTTCAACCTTAGCTCCTTGTATCGTTTTAAATGTATAACCAGATTTTTTTAGTTGATTAGCGAGAAATCTAAGAGGAGCCATTCCAATTCCGCCTCCCACTAAAAATATAATTTTATTTTTATCAGAAGGGATAATAAAATGATTTCCTAATGGTCCCCTTACTCCAATATAATCATTAACCATCAAATCATGTAGTGCTTGAGTACATTCTCCCACATTTTTAACTGTAATTGCCCAGTTTCCAGCTTCATCGCAAGCAGAAATAGACATTGGTACTTCATCAACCCCAGGAACCCAGATCATAACAAATTGTCCTGGTATGGGTTTTGGTCCAATTTTTTTAAATATTATTGTTTTAACAGCTTCACAATCATTTATAATTCGGCTTATTTTCACCGTTTGAATGGTATTTTCAGTCAAAGTCGGGCACCTCTTGGGTTTTGAACTGATGAGCTAAGCTTTTGATATCATTTATGGAATTATATCCATTATCCTTAAGATATCGAGTTACTCTCTCAATTATTTCCGTAATTATTTCAACTCCTTTGTATAAACCCGTACCGATTTGTACTGCTGAAGCTCCCGCGAGAAAGAACTCAACAACATCTTGCCATGAATCTATCCCTCCACATCCAATTATTGGGATTTTTATGGCTTTATATAAATCATATACTATTTTTACAGCTACAGGATGAATAGCTTTTCCAGAAAGTCCTCCACTTCCATGAGATAAGATGGCTCTTTTAGTATTTACATCTATTTTCAATGCTGCTAATGTATTTATGGCAACTACTCCATCAGCACCACCTTTCTCAGCTGCTAAAGCAATTTCTACAATATTTGTCACGTTAGGATTTAATTTTACAAAAAGTGGGATTGTTAGTGTCTTTTTTAAGAATTTAACAATCTTATAAGTTAAATCTTTATCAATACCTATGGAAGAAACCTCAGCATGGGGGCAAGAAATATTAATCTCAATTGCATCTGCTCCTGCATCTTCAGCTTTAGTAGCTACTTTCAAATATTCTTCATTAGAACTTCCAAAAACACTAACAATTAAGGGAATGTTATGTTTTTTTATTTCTTTTATTTCTGAGAGAAACTCATTGATACCAGGATTACCTAAACCAACACTATTAATAAAAGTTCCGGGATATATCTCAATTATAGATGGATTCTTATAACCTTTTCTAGGTTTTGGTCCTATAGATTTTGTGGTAACAGCACCAGCTCCAGCATCAAATATTTTTTTCATTGAAGAATAAGAGACCCCTAAAATACCTGAGGCTAAAATTATAGGAGATTGTAATTTTAATCCAGAAAGATTAACTTCTAGCATTTTTTAAATTCCAATAATGATTATAGTTTTATAATAATTATTAATGAACGAAAATTACCTTCTAATTATACTCTCAAAATGAAATCATACATAGCAGATACTTTAATTGGAATTTTCGCTTTTGATGAGACAGGAAATATCTTAAATTTCATTGATTTTGATGACAATCATGAGAAAATCATTGAATTTTATGATGCCGTAAACAATGAACTTGTTTTAAAAGTTTTTGAGGTATTTCTATTAGAATTGAAAAATTCTGGTTTTGATGAATTTATATTTGATAATAAAAAATTGGAATCATTAACAGCAGAAAAGTTAGGATATGATACAATTTTGAAAAGAAATTCTGTTGAACTTAAAAATTTTCGCTTAAATTTAGAAGATAATTTAATAAAAATTGGAATAAATAAAACTAATAAAGAAATTCTTTCACAATATAAAAAAGTAAGTGATGAATTAACAAGAAAAAAGGTAAGTGAAGCTAGTGGGCACTCTGATAATATCATCATCCAGATTATTACAGTTTTAGATGTGATAAAGAAATCAATTAGCTTATTTTCTAGTCATCTAAGAGAATGGTATGGTTTGCATTTTCCGGAATTAACTGATAAAATTATTGAAGATAATATTACAATAGCAAGATTAGTTTCACTATTGGGTTCAAGAGAGAATTTTACAATTGACAATCTACAAACGAATTTCAACTTGAATGAACGAAAAATTGAAATTTTAGAACAGTATGCTTTAGAGTCGATGGGAGGCGATATCGATCTATCTATAATCCAAACCTATGCTGATCAAATAATTTCTTTGGATAATTATAGACAAGAGTTAGAGAATTATTTAGAAGATTTGATGGAAAATGTAGCTCCAAATATTAATGCTTTAATTGGGGCATTGATAGGAGCTAAACTATTAGCAAAAGCAGGAAATTTACAAAAACTAGCTTATATGCCAGCATCAAGAATTCAATTATTAGGGGCTGAAAAAGCATTATATCGTTTTCTCAAAACTGGTGAAAAAAGACCAAAACATGGTTTAATCTTTCAATGGAATCAGATAAGATCAGCAAAACCTTGGATAAGAGGAAAAATTGCGCGAGTAGTTGCTGGAAAAATAGGACTTTCAGCTAAAGTAGATTATTTCTCTGGAGAATTTATGGGGAACACTCTATTAAAAGAAATTGAAGAAAAGATAAAAGAAATTGAGGAAAAATATCCTAGTCCCCCTAAAAAAGCATCACCAGAAAAGAATAAGAAAAGACCATCATCAAAAAAAAGAAAATAATTTTAAAAAATTAAAATATGTCTAAAATAGAGATTAGAAACCATCCCAAGTTTCCCAATGTGTTTATTTCTGGACCCCAAGATAAATTAAAACTTTATACAAAGAATGTTGTTATAGGAAAAAGAATATACGGAGAGAGATTAATAAATCACAGAGGAATAGAGTATAGAGAATGGGATCCATTCAGAAGTAAAATAGCTGCTTTAATTTTAGGGAATCCTATGACTAATTTTTTGGCTGAAAATTTGAAATGTTTATATTTAGGAGCATCCTCAGGTACGTCTATCTCTCATCTTTCAGATATCATTCAATCTGGCATCATTTATGGCGTAGAATTTGCTGAAAGAAGCATGAGACAATTACTTCAAAATACATCTGATAGAACAAATATTATTCCAATATTAGGAGATGCTCGCTTCCCAGAAGAATATTCAAGAAATATTTTTACGGAAATCGACTTTATCTATCAAGATGTCGCACAACCAAATCAAGCTGAAATCGCTTTGTCGAATTGTAATTATTACTTAAAGGATGACGGAATACTCATTATTGCTATTAAATCTCAATCAATTGATAGTCTTCAAAAATCTGAACATATCTATGACCAAGAGAAGAAGATTCTTGAAAAGTCAGGATATTCAGTAATAGAAAGTGTAAATATTCATAAATATGCAGCAAATCATATTATTTTGGTAGTTAAAAAGAGTATTTAATTTAGAAATTCAGTTATTTTTTTTGTAGATATCTCTTCTTCGATTATCTTCTTTGTGGTATCCCAAGATTTCCTCGCGATGTTTGGTGGCTTTTTATTTTTTTTCACATATTCTCTTAGAAAATTAATAGTTCTGATATCAGAAGGATACCCTGATCCAAAATCTCCATACATTTTATGGATTTTTTCAATAATAGTATCTCGTCTGTTTTTAGCTACAATAGATCCAGCTGAAACTATTGGAAATAAATCATCTGCCTTATGTTTAGAGATAATTTCTTTTGGTTTGTAATCTAACAAATTTCTAATAGAATTTCCAAATCGTTCTTCATTAACATCAGCAGCATCTATATATATTACATCCGGTTTCAGTTCATTTATAATTTCAGCCATTTTAATCTCTTCAAGACGATTCATAGTAATTCTCTTTGATACTCTCTCATCAATTTCATGTGCGCTGACTTCAATTATCTTATATGAGTAGCAATTTTTTATCAAAATTTCGGATAATTTTCTTCTTTTCTTTGGAGATAATTTTTTTGAATCTTTAACTCCAATTTCTGTGAGAAAGGTTATATTTGATTCAAGAAAACAAATTCCGCTTAAAACCATAGGGCCTAAGACAGAGCCTTTTTACATATAATTCGAAATGAATTAAATTCTGCCAGCCTCGTCTATTCCACAAATAAGTTTTATTTTTTTCTTAAGATTCTTGGATGAGTTCAATGAACTCCTCTTCATCATCTACTTTTTCTAAATTTTTAATTTTAACTATAGGAATTTTTTCATTTTTGAATGGTTCAGGAATTTTGATATCATTATCTATTATGAACAAGGATGTCTTTTGGAATAATTCTGTAAACATTTTTAGACATTTAAAACTCATTTCATTGATTTTACCTTGTTGTTCAGAGATCCCAGAAAATAGAGGATAAAATCCTTCTGATTCTAATTTGTCAGAAGTAGAATATAAAGATAATTTAAAGGGAATTGAACCCTTTTTATACCAATAAGAAGAAAGTCCGATATCTTTAATAATTTCTTGAACATGAGTTTCAAATTCACTTAATTCCTTTTCTTCAATAATTACGATATTTTCGATATCAGCTTTAACAGGCCATCCAAAAATATTGATTTTCTTAAAAAGATCATTATTTTCTAATATCTCTAATATTTTTTTTGCTATAGTTTCTGAAGGCCGCATAGATTCATTTTCATATGCACATAAGGTTCTTTTAGTTACTCCTAATTTTTCAGCTAATTCTTTCCTTGTTATTAAGTGATCTTCTCTCAATATTTTCATCAAGTTTCCATCTAAAAATACCACCCCACCACCCCTTCTTGCTAAGATATGAGGATACTTATTATCAAGGATTTTTTCAAATGTATTGAGGGTGATAAATGGTAAGTCTTCTCTTGTATAAATTGTATTGTCTTCTAATTTTTGATACCTATTTCTAATTCCAATTAATAATGGTTTTGATTTGAGAATTGTGGATAAAGATTTGATATCACGAATTATGCTGGGATTTATATTATCAATATTAGGAAAGATCTTTACACTGAAAACCAAATCATCTTTTCTTACTAAGAGATCAAAACAGAATTTGTTTTTCTTTGGAGCAAAATTTCCCAATGCTAATGTTTCGTAATTAGCTTTCTTCAATAAAACGTTAATTCTTTCAAGTATCTTTTCAATCATCAAATCTATTCTTTAAAAAACAATATTGTATAATAAAATTATTCTTTTTTCTCTTAAGTGATAAAGCTTTGTAAAAATTTAGATTTTCCCATAATTATCTCATTTTATATTATTTATTCTAAGAAGATCAGAATCTGTAATTATTCCAATGTAATCATTATTCTCCCTTACCAAAACGGCTGAGTATTGCAGGAGTAGATCAGATATATCATTTACATTCCAATTTTTATCAATTTCGGGAAATGGTAATTCTTTTATAAGTGAGACATCAGCATTAATTATTTCAGGATTATCTGTTATGTATTTTTGTATTTTTTTTGATGTTAGGCTACCATAGTTATATTTATTTTCAATAATAGGAAGTTGGGATATACCATATTCATTCATTAATTCGACAGCTTCTCTTATGGATGAATTAGGCTTAATAAGCTTGATATTATTAGTCATGATATCTTTAGCATACTTCTTAGATTTTTTACGTTTATTTCTTTGTTCCTCTAAGTATTCAAATATCATTTTAAATTTGGTATAAGGAGGATCAATCAAACCACTTTCAATTCTGGAGATAGTTGATTGTGTTAATTTTAATTTGAGGGCAAGATCCTTTTGACTTATATTTAATTTTTTTCTTAAACGTTTTATTTCGCTTAAGGGGGGTAAGTTTTTCATATTTTAATGTATTAATATATTCGTCATATGCATATATAGAGTAAAAAATATTTAATAAACATTCACATGAATATAATGTAAATACTGCATTTTTCATTTAATAAGGAATTTAACTGATAATTAATTTAAAAACATATTTAAAAGAACTATTAATAATCAAGAAATTGGTAAAATGAAATGTTGAAAATTACTCGTGCTAACTTTTTACCTATAGAAAAAAGCGAATTTCCAGAACTCTGTGAAAGGAAGGGGCTTGGGCATCCAGATACAGTTTGTGATGCTGTTGCTGATGCTTGTTCTAGAGCCTTATGTTTGTACTATCTTGAGAATTTCGACCGAGTGTATCACCATAATGTCGATAAAGCCGCATTAGTAGGAGGAACTGCGAGACCAGAATATGGTGGGGGTCAAATTATCCAACCACAATATTTTTTGATTGTTGGGCGG
>JAHPYZ010000027.1:0-33447 GCA_019058425.1 Promethearchaeota archaeon | reverse complement strand
GATTCTTACAGAATGTGGGGACGGTACAAATAAACTCGAATATGTTCCTATCCCAACTATATGTATAGAAACTCAGAGAAAAGTACTTTCCAGTATTTTTAGAAATCTTGATTTAAACAGAGATATACAGTTTGATTACGCAGTTAGACCTGGATCAATAGACTTAACTGGTGTTTTTGATGAATCTCATCATACTGAAGAAGTACCACTTGCTAATGATACTAGTTTTGGAGTGGGATACGCCCCTTATTCGGATGTTGAAAAAATAGCATTAGAGGCTGAAAGATTAATTAATTCGGATAAGTTTAAAGATAAATGTAAGGCTTCAGGAGAAGATATTAAGGTAATGGTTGAAAGAATGGGCAATGAAGTTGGAATAACTGTTGCGGCAGCAATGATAAGTAAATATATCAATGATGCAAGTGAATATGTAAGTTATACCAATCAAATAAAAGAAGCGGTTCTAGATTTAGCTTCAGACGTTATTCCAGAACGTGACGTAACATGTCAAGTAAATGTAGCAGATAATATTGAAAAAGGCATCATGTATTTGACAATTACTGGCACATCTGCGGAAGCTGGTGATGACGGAGAAGTTGGACGGGGCAATAGATCAAACGGACTTATTACTCCTTGTAGGACTATGAGTTTAGAAGCCGTATGTGGAAAGAATCCTATAAACCACGTAGGAAAGTTATATAATGTATTAAGTACAGAGATGGCAAGAGAAATCATCAAAAGGGGTCAAGGTGATATCATAGAAGCACATGTTAGACTATTATCTCAAATAGGTCGCCCAATAACAGATCCTTGGGTCAACTCAATCGAATTGATCCCAGCAGAAAATGTAAACTTTGATTCTGTAAAAAAAATAGCAGAAGAAGTATCTTCTGAAAAGCTGAATAAGGAGAATTTCATTGATTTACGAAAGAGGCTGATTGCTGGTAAGGTTCAAGTCTTTTAACAAATCATTGTAGATAAACAAATTTTTATTTTTTTCTCTTTTTTATTTATTAGGTTTTAAGTTTAAGGAGTAATTATTTCATTACGTTAGAATTGTCTTTTTTATTAAAAAACAAGATTTTTCTGAAGTGAGATTGAATGGGTCTAGATAAGTGGATAAAATCAGATAATATCGAAAAAAATTCAAAGAGTAAAAAAGAAACAACTGAACAAACACCAAAGAATAAGATCAAAGGTGTAAAAGATAAACATCATGAAAAAGAAACGTTCAAGTTAAAAAAACATTCTCTTGTGTGTCCAAACGCAAAATGTAAATATCAAAAAATAATTATGAAAAAAGAACTCACTGATGAGGATAAAATATGCCCTAGATGTAATAAAATGATGAAAATTAAGTAAGTGTAAATGTAGTTCTAGAACCTAAAGGCTTGTTAATATTCATAATATTCGTTGAAAGATTATTTAAATCAAATTCAGATTCACAATTTGGGCAAGTATTAGGCTTTTTTGAATATTTTAGTATATAATAAATAAGGAATCCAAGACCAAAAGTCAAAATTACCATGAAACATAAAATTTCATGATAAGCATGGTCAAAATTCTTTCTTCGTAGGGTAACGATTTTTTCACATGTAGGACAATAAACCTTATGAATCATTTTTCGTTTTCCCTTATTCTTTTTAGAATACTTATAGTTAATATTTTGAATTATAATTATTTTTTGATTAATTTAAAATTGTCCTCAATTTTTTTCTATTTTTTTATAGAAAAAAACAACATCAAATTGAATTATAAATTTTTAATGATTAATTTTCTTAGAATGAATAAAATATGGCTTTCTGATTCAGAGATAATATAGAATATTTAAATTTCTTATTAAAATCCTCTAAACTCGGGCTTATCTTTTTCTTCGGGTTTTTTCTTTTTCTTTTCACCAGTTGATAAAATATCCCACGTACTATTGACACCTAAGTCCTTTAATTTTTTACGCTCTTCATCCAATGACATCCTATTTTCATTTTCTTCTTCACTCATTGAATACACTTATGATATTTTTAACTTTAATTAACTAGTATACTTCAGCTTAATATATTTTTTTTAATTTAATATTAATAAAGCTGTTAAGAGAAAAATTATGAAGTTTGGTAAATTATAAAGATTAACTATTCTGAATAAAATTTTAAATCTTTAATTTTATAATTAAATAAGATATAATTCTTTTTGAAAAATCATAAATCATTATAGGGATTAATTATGGCAAAAAATTGTGCTCATTGTGGTGAAGAAATATTCGGAGATCCCACTAAATGTAATGATTGTGGATATTATTATTGTTCAAGACACAAAGAACCTATAAATCATGATTGTAATATAATAATCCAAAGTTCAACTTCACAAACTGATATTTATAGTCCACCTCCTCAAGTAATACAAGTATCTCATGAACAATCGTATCAACAATCAGATACTCCAGGAATAATACGAGGTACTACCGATGGAACATATACTTGGTATCGTCAAGAAAGTCAAATACCAGTAGATGCTTTTAGTCCTGATTCAGGCATCGATTTTAAAGGAATTTTATTACCTCATAAATCAGAATTATTTCATTTTATAGTTGGTGTATCACTGATTTATATTATTGGTATTCTAACCTTCTACCCTAGTTTATTGAACTCTGGATTTGAATGGGCGATTTTCATGTTGGCAGGTTTTTATGCGACAGCATTTCTCTTCCACGAATTAGGGCATAGACAAGTAGCAGTTCATTTTGATCTACAAACAAAATTTAGATTACTAACTTTTGGAATGATGTTAACGGTTTTGGGAGTTGGTTTTAATATTTATTCATTAATATCGGGAGGAGTAAGTTTCCCCTCTTTAGCTCTACCGGGAGCTGTTGTTGTTTTAGGATTGAGTAAAATAGATAGGACTACAGGTTTGTGTAAAGCAGCTGGACCTACTGTTAACCTTGTTTATGGCAGCGTTCTTTTCATTATCTCATTTGTAATTCCCTCATATCCCCTCAACATGCTAATTGGGTTAGCTGCAAATTTAAATTACATGCTAGGAACCTTTAATATGATACCTATAGGCATCCTTGACGGGCAAAATATTTGGAAATGGAATAAGAAAGTGTATTTAGCACTATGTGGCTCGTTATTAGTGTTATTGCTAATAACATATCTGTTTATCTACTCTCCTACTAGCCCATATTTATGATAAATGTGTTTTAGAATCTGGATTTTCAATTAGAAATTTTATATTTAATATTTTAAATCTTTTATGATTTGATGAAATAAATGCAAATATTGAAAAGTAAAAATTATGAAGGATGATAATTTTAAATTATTATACTTTTTAATTCCTTAATGAAGGTTTTGAATTAAATACTGCTTTCTTGGTGAGCTTAGCTGACATATTGCGAATTTTGTGGTGAACAAATTAGTTATTTACCATTTACATGTAAATATTGTGGAGGAACTTATTGTAAGAAACATCGTTTACCTGAAAACCATGAGTGTACTTTTGAGCTAAAACATGTACCAGTTATTCCTACTACTCAAAGAGAACCTTCAAAAAAATACCGAGATACTGAATTAAAAAAACCATTATCTCGAGTTTATTTAGATAAAGAACCAAAACCTTTAAAAAAATATTTGAAAAGACAAGATAAGCAAAGAGAAAGGACTTTAAGGGACTATCAAAAAGCGTATAAAAAGCGCTCTCCATATCAAGGCACTAAAACCTTATTTATTATGATTATAATATTTTCCATTACAGCTTTAGTTTTTGCGTCTTATCAAATTCCAGAATATTTTAGTTTAAGTTTACAGGGATTAATATATAAATTCACATATCACACCTTTTTTACTAGTCTTTTTGTTAGTTCTGGTGATGTGATTAATTTATTCTTTTTATTTATTATACTGTTTATATTGTATTTTATGGCAAGAAATATTGAAGTCAGCCTTGGAATTAAATTTCTAATAAAATTATATATAATTTGCTGTTTATTTACTGCTTTATTCTATATATTATTGAGGTTTGCTTTAATATCAATATATCCATTAAATTCATATAATTTTTATACTGGATTAGCATGGGGGGGAATATTGGGTTTATTATCATATTCTCTCTTTCCAATTATGAATAGAAAAATTACAGCATTCATGTATTTTCTTCCCGTTAAAATGAAGGGTAGATCTTTTTTGTTGATTATAATAATACTTAGGTTATTTCCCGTCTTGTTATTCGCTTGGTATGAACCTGCTTATATTATATTTTACTTACCTGAATTAGGAGGAATTCTGGGGGCATATATTATCTATAAGTTTCAATTCCCAACAAGATAAAAACTGACTCAAATATTTCATTCCAATTCAAAAAAATTATCAAGGAGTAAGTCTTTATTTTTATATTCTATCAGATTTAAAGAATAATTGAAGATTTAGGATGTCCGAGAAAAAAACTTCATTAATAATAGAATTAAATGAAGATTTAATTGAAAATAATGATAGATTAGCTGAACAAAATAAGGAAGTACTGAAAAAGAAAAATATAAGAGCTTTCGATTTTGTAGGAGCTATAGGTGCGGGAAAAACGGCGATTATTGAAAATATAACAAAAAAAATCGCACAAAAACACAAACTCCTAGTTATAAATGGTGATGTTGCTACAAGAATAGATGCAGATAGAATTGAAAAACATGGAGTACAAACGATACAGATCAACACTGGAAGAGAATGCGCTCTTAATTCATATCATATCTCTCAGGTTATAAAGAACTACGATTTAAATGAAGTTGATATCCTTTTCATAGAAAATGTTGGAAATTTGATTTGTCCTTCTGATTTTATTTTAGGGACTGAGAAAAGAATTGTAATCGTATCGATTACTGAAGGTGAATGGGTAATTCAAAAACATCCCATGCTCTTTAAAATGTCAGATATTGCTGTAATAAATAAACTCGATTTGATAGATGTCATGGATGTAAATCTTGACAAAATGGTTGAAGATGCAAAAAAAATAAATCCAAACATTAAGATTATAAAAACAAGTGCTTTTAATGGAGATGGCATACCAAATCTTATTGATACTCTAGAAATTTAAGATTCTAATATTTGTGTCACAATATATTGCCATTCAAGGTTTGTAAATAATTGAAAGTCGTTATATTTTCTAAATCACTTGCAGATAATCCTTCTTCTTTGAAAAGATTATTAAAAAAATTTATGCAGTTCCGTAAACCCTGTGAAGGTCTATCTACAGCATAATCTTGCCATCTCATAAATCCAAATTCATTAACATAAATCCAATAAAGTCTACTATCCAATAAAGTATCTATAAAATCTTCATCTGTTAAAAGTTATTTTGTATTTCTATACAATCACCAGATAGATTTAAATAGAAATGAAAAATCCTATAATGTGACCAATAGGGTGAACCTATGAAGTTACACAGACAAGTATCCTCAATTACAATTGCATTCTTTATCTTCCTAAATCTTTTCATATTAATTCCGAGTAATACAGTTGCTCCTCCTGCTCCTGCACCAGACCAATTCATTGCTGAAATATTTCCAAATAGTACATTACCTTTACAGCTTTCTCATACTAATACCATTATAAGTTTTAATGCAACCGATTTATCTAATAAGATTGATATCGATTTCGACGCAAATTATTCGCTATTCAATCCTGAAAACACGATAAGTATACCACTAATTCTACCTCTCTCATTAGCAGCTAACATTAGTAATTTCATATTTAAAGTATATGTCAATAATACTCGAATCCCTTTTGATCTGTTAAGTATTACCCCATGGAATGAAAATATTACTGAAATTGATGTCCATTTAGCATTTTTTGTTGAAAAATATCCAATAATATTAATAAGAAATAATCTTACACTGCTTAAGAATAGTACATCAGTCATAAGATATCATTTTAATGGATCAATAAATAATCCCTTAGATTCCAGTGATCTATTCTATATTGTCCATCATTTAGGGACTTCTCAAGATTGGCTTGGAAATTCAACAGGAAAGGTGGAGCTTAGAGTCTATGGGAGTCAACCTGTTTATGGCAGGCGAGGTTTTAGTTTTGCTCCTTGCGAACTTGTTGATATAAATGGGGGAAGATCTTATATTTGTGAATGGAATAACACCAAAAGACCTTGGATGGATATAGGGATTAGATTTTATGGAAAAGCTTCACCTTATATAGATATAATAGACATTTTAATATTTTCCATCGTGCTCTTTCCTCCAATTACAGGTGTACTCATAATCGTAGTAATCATAAAAAAAAGAAGGAAATAGTAAAAGAATCTATTGAAGCATGATCCAAGTTTGTTAACTTGTCTAAAGAAGGAAGACCAAAAATTTATAATTCTCCAGAAGAGATTATTTTTAGTTTAGAATCAATAGATATGGATAATAAAATAATTAGACTCTAAATAAAAAAATTACCAATAAAATATACTAATCCAAGATCAAGTCCTAATATCATAACTTTTAAAGCAAATCAAAAGATACAGATTAACACCGGAAAGGAATAAATAAAATCGATTTAAAAGATGTTGTGGATGTAAATATTGAAGATATGATAAAGGATGCAAAGGAAATTAATCCAAATCTTAAAATTATCGTTACAAGTGCGACAACTGGAGAGAATATCTCCAAACTTATAAATTATATTTTAAATTAGTTAAATTAAGAATAAAAACTAAAGAAGATAATTATAATATTAACTATAGAAGTTCTGATGTATTATGTCAATAAGGCAATATAATACAGAGTTAGGTACATTAATTGATAAGATAGTTAAAGTTTATCTTGATAAAGATAAATTCTTTGTTGGACAATTAAAAGGAGTTTCTGAAGATTCGAACTTAATTCTTGTAAATGCTAAAAATGAGAAAAATAAATCATTTCCTAAATTGTTTATTAGAAGTACATTTTATAATTATGTAAGTTTAGAAGAAGAACCTTTTCCGATGGTCGCTCTTGCGGATCGGATCGCAACTATATTTTCAAAAGGGCACGTTAAATACATTGAAGATCAAAATATCATTTCTATATTAAACGGTAAAATTATTGTTGATGAAAATGAGGTAAGGGGAACAGGTCCTTCAGCAGAACGCGTAAAAAAGATTTTTGAGCAATTTAAAATGGATTTAGAAAGTCCACCTGAAGATTAACTTTTTTTTTATTTTTTACAATACTTAAATTTTATTCAAATACATTCAGTAAGTTTTTTAATTGTAAGTCCTTGATGATATTTTTCATAGTCGCCTTCCCTAATGGTGTAACTTGAATTACTCCTAAATCGTCAAACATTCTTAAATAATCATTATTAATAAGAAATTGAACATCTGTATCCCATAGTTCAGCAAAAATTTCTTTTAAATCATCTATTTTTATATACTCATCGATTTCTTTACCTAAAGCAATTATTAAGGCTAAAATTCCATATTGTGATGGCGTTATATTATCATCTTTACCGTCAGATGTTAAAATATAAAATTCCTGTTCAATGAATTTAGTTTTAATAAGCTCAAAACCCACATTTCTTAGATTCAGATATACTTCACTCATTAGTTGCTCAAAATCAAAATCCTTGCTTAAATTTCTAAGATCTTCCTCCCTAATAATTTTTTGAGGATTTGTTAAAATTAATTTTGTAATATTTTTTACAATTTCTTTTACGTTGTTATATTCAATTGACATTAATATCAGCTTTCTTGTATTGTATTAATTTTTAAATTTTTAATTTCTCTTTTTAATTCTAAATTTGAAATGATAAAAACCAAATTAAATCTTAATAATGTATCGTCCATTTCAAATATTGGTAAAATTTTTCTAATTGTTCTAAAAATTGACCCTGCTTTATTATACTTACTTAAAATAGATGCATTTGAGAAAATAATATTAACTTTTTTGATGTGAATTTCAATTGAGAGATAAAAAGCTATAATGAAAAAAATTTTTTCTGGAGTTGTTAATCCATCAAAATCGACTTTTTCCTTCTCATTTCTAATGAACTCTATTTCTATAAAGAAGTTTTGATTGTCATCATTAACAATAATTTTAAGTTGAGACATAATGTTAATTACTGATAAAAACTTGTTTACAATAGTCTCGATCTCATCAATAGAATTCTCCAATTTTCTAAATTGCTCGAAACATTCATGAATTTCTGTTCCATTCACAGTAATTAAAATTTCAGATTCATGAGTCTTTATCTTTTCATCTAAATCCCTTAGTTTTTTAATAAATAAAGAAAAATCACTTGGATTCTGGGGATCACTATATTCTTTTGGAATTAATATCTTACTCATTTCAGATTCTACTTCTTCTAAATCTTCTTTAATACTTTGTAAGGATCTAATTGTTTTAAAATCGGTTAAATCAATATCCTGAATGATTTTATTTTCTTCATCTCTTATTTGATTTTTAAGGTTAGATTGAAGATCATTTATTCTTTTTTCCTCAGTGGTAATCATCTCTAATAGAGTTTGATAATCTTTTTCATAACTTTCAAAATTGGGGAGCTTTTCTTCAAGTTTTAATTGGGTTTGGCTAATTTTTGATTTACTTTTATTAATTTCGATTTGGATCTTTTTAGCTTTCTTTTGAAATTTTTTTATTTTTTCAGCATTTGTTAATTTGTCACCAGCGTCTTCGACATTATTATTCAAATCCTTTTTTGTTTCTTGAGTATTTCCAGACATTTCTCGAGTGATTCTATTGATTTGACTAAAACACTGCTTTTTTTGTTTAGTCAATTCTTGAATTTTTAAATTAATTTCATCTACCGTTGTTCTAAGTTGATCAATTTGGTTTTTTCGTTGAAAATAATCCTCCTCTAAAAACTTTATTTTGTTTTTATTATTGATTAGTGATTCATTTATTTTTTTTAATAAATCTGTACTAGCGGTAACATCGCTTGATTTTCTAAGTTGTTCTGCTATTTCTAATTCTTTTGATAATGATTCTCTGTTTTTTAAAAGAATATTATATCTAATAAGAAAAATTAAGTTTTTAATTATTTCAGTATAATTTGAAGAGATCATTATATTAGAAGAAATAATTTTGCGATATTCGTGAATAAAATCTAGGAGTATTTTAGATTTTAAAAGTTCATGATACCCTTGAGATTCTTCCTGTAAAATTCCAATAAATTTTTCAATAGAAATAATATTAAAATTTTCAGCAATTTCCAGAAATGAATTGTTTTTAAAATCATTTAGCAGAGTCTTTTTGATTTTTCCGTTAATTAGTGTGAACCTATCTCTTATTGGAACTTCGGTTGAACCGATGTCTATTTTATAATTATGCTTTTGAATAGTATATACCCTTTTTATTTTGGTCATGTATTTTCAAAGTGGTCTTTATATTCCTTATACTCTTCCTCCTTTCTTTTCTTTCTCTGTCTTATTAAATCAAGAGGATCTTTATCCTCATCCTTCTGAATCATATATTTTTCATCGAAGCTTTTCTCGAGTTGCGATTTAAATTTTTCAATTTTTTCAGAAACCTCATCACTTATTTCAAGATCCCTTTTAACATGGGATTCTGGGGAGATATCAGTTAGTTTTTCTCTGCGCTTCTTACGCCTCATTCTCTTAAATTCTCTATCAGAGAGTTTCAGATAATCTTCATATGTTTCTTTTTGTTCTTCTTGTTTCTTTTTTAGTTTTTCAAATTCTTCTCTCTCTCTAACTTCTTTTATAAGACTCTCTTTTTCAATAATTTCTTGCTGAGTTAATTGACTTTCAATTTTTTGTAAAAAATTATTGAATGTTAAAGTAGGGTCTTCTTTAAATAAAACTTCATAAGCTTTTACTAGTTTTGGATCTGTACCATCAGGAATTCTGCTCAATTCTATGTTTAATCTCGCTATTAGTAGATCTTGATAATAAGTTTTTATATTTTTTACTGATTTTAGAAAAAGTGTATTATGTTTTAAAGAATCTAAGAGATCTAACCATTGTGGAATTTCAATTGAAGGAATATAAGAGACATAATCAATGATTTTACTTATTTTTTTATCTTCAATTAAAAAAAGTCCTATAGATTTAGTAAACTCCTGATTCAGGTTTAATTTTTTGAGTTTATTTTTAAAACCTTCTTTATATTTTTTTGTTAATTGATCTTGCAGTTCTAAGAATTTATTTAGATTAAGTCTTGATATTTTACTTAATTTACTAGTTATATTTTCTAGTAGTTCTTCGATAGAATTTAGTTGAATATGTAAAGGTTTGTCTTCAAATACACTTTCAATAACTTTAATACTTCCAGTAGCATTTTTAGAGGTCTCAGTTAATTGATTCAACTGTACCTGGAGGTCTTCAATAGGAACGGTTAATATCTTTATTCTTTCGAGATCAAATAATTGGTTTTTACTCATAATTTTAAATGCAAATATTCTTAAGAAATTTAATTATATTTCTGGAGGACCAGTTAGTTTTGTTTTATTTTCCCCATTTCTGCTTATAGACTTTTTTGTTTGTCTCGATTCACTTAACACGTCTTGTCTCTCAACATGGATAGCTGTACCACCGACTAACATTATAGAATTATAGAAAATATCATAAGTTAAAATTCCTGTGTTAATTGATTTCAATAAGGCAACTCTTGTACCCCTTTCGATATCAGAACCAGAATATCCAATTGTTAACCCTAGAAGCCCCTTTGATTTATTTCTTTTGTAGAATTCTTCCCAAAAAATATTATTATCAAATTCAGAAATAACGTATCCCAATTTTTTTTCTAGATCTTTTGACACTGCTAAGATTTCTTTATATTCATTATTTATGTTCGAAAAAATCGCATCGTCAACTCCAATTTTAGCATTTTTTAACTTTTCCATGAATGATTCAATAATTTTTTTTCTTAGATGATAATCTGGAAAATTAAATTTAAAATGGAACGTGAAACGGCGCCATATTGCCGAATCTAGTTGATGTTGATGATTTGTAGCCCCAAATATCGCTAAAGGTACTCCTTCATAATTTACTCTATCAATTACTTGTAGGAAAGAAATAACAGCTCGTTTGATTTCTCCTACTTCATGAATGTTAGATCTTTCAGATCCTATAGCATCAATCTCGTCAAAAAATAATATAAAAGCCCCTCTTTCTTTCGCAATTTCTGCAGCTAGTTCAACCACACCTCGAATATTTTTAATTGTATCCCCTAATAATGGTGAAACAAGTCTATCAGACTCAACAACACAAATTGGGATTTTGTGTTTTTTTGCAAAACCTCTTGTTAAGGAAGTTTTTCCCGTACCGGGAGGTCCATATAAAAGTACTGTCAAATTTGGGCTTAATTTAGTATTTTTTAAATGCTCAGTAAATTCGTTATATTTTTTTAATGCATTAAAAAAATCATTTAAAATTTCTTTTTTCGTTTCATTCCCTAAAATATCTTCGACAGACTCTTTAATATCTGAGGGAAAATAGACCGCTCCATATTTTCCAAGTCGTTCTTTTATCACATCATCTAGAAATACAGTAATTTCTTCATTTTTAGCATTTGGTTTGCTCATTATTACTCAATTCTTCATAATTTGTTTTTTATTACTTAATTTTACTTTCAAATTTTTCACAATACAATGCAATTTCATTAATAAAATCTTTTAGATTATCAATCTGGGATCCAATGAAATTAAAAATTTCCTTTCGATATTGAACAGAATCTCTGATTTTCATCTTATCTAATCCTACATAATTTGGAAAACATATGAGTTTCATCAAATATGGAAGTACTTTTTCATTTGTTTGTAAATCTTTAAAGATTGCATAAAATATATTTTCATCAGATAATTTCCATTTTAAGATACCCATATATATCAAGAAAGAAAAATTCATAGATATCCAATTGATTAATTCCTTAGATAAAAATCCCCTCCTTTGAGAAGCAAAAGCTAAATAATATAGTACTAGCGTTTCATTACTAAATTGTGGATAATACCTGATTGTTCCATCTGTTTGTTTATTTTCTCGTAAAAAGTTATTATATAACAATAAATCAACAAAATCCTCTTGTGGTGCTAAAAATATTTCATCAATTAAGCGTAATCCTAATCGTTCTGCTATTTTTTCCATAGCTTCTTCTTCAGGATTCGCAATCGAATCAATATATGGTAGAAAGACATCATTTTTTAGAATCATAGGAATTTCATGATTATCTTTCTCCGGGAACTCTCCAAAATTGGGATCTAAGTTATAAAGTGAAGTAATATTGTTTATAATTTGATATACTTTTGGAGAAATACCTGGAATTTCAAAATATTCTGAACTCTCTAATTTTTCTCTATAATATGTATGAGTTTGTAATAAATGACGTTGACACTCATAAAATTCTACAGATTCCTTGAGTAATTTGTTATATATAATTTTGAGGTTTGCTCCTCTTGGAAATAATTTTCTTTCAATAAATTTTACTAACTGATACAAATAAGTATTCTCTAAGTTTAATTCATCAGGATTTGTAATATGACGTAATACATTTAAAGCGTCAACAGATTCATGGAGAAAATCTAAAATATAATCCTTAATATCAATTATTGGAATTTTTTCTCGATATTTGATAATGAAATCTTTAATAATATCATATACATTTGATCGATACATAGCTGAGAATTCTGATAAAGCTCTCACTTTACGAATATTTCTCTTTTCTTCTTCTTGACGTATCTTATCCAAGATTTCTGTGTCTATTAATAAATCTGCATCCAAATCAATAATAATTCTTCTTGTTTCTCTAAGAATTGGGCGCATATGACTGATAAATGTTAAGTATCTTGGTAAAATGTCTGTCCATTTCTCTCTCTTTCTTCCTGATTTTACAGTTCTCGTTGATTTTTTCTTATAACTCATGATAATGTCTCTAATTTATACATACATTATTCTTCTTTATAACCCACCAAGATTTCAGTGAATATATTCGAGATTTCAATGAATATTGGTATTTCTACTCGGCATAAATTTCCTAAAATCCACTTATTAACGTCTTTAATTAGAAATCGTATTTGATTATGAATCGTTTTATTAATTTCTGAATTTATTATTTTAGACAACCATAATCCTCCTCCTATTCTATATGCTATGATTTTAATGAGAGGTTCGAATAAAGGTTCTAAAACTTGTTTCATCATCCAAGATTTTGGGATAACACTCATATTCTTTTGGTCAAAATTTGGGTCGTTTAATATTGGATTTGTTTCATCAATACTTAATTTAGGCATAAAACTAAGTAATAAAATAAGCGCAAAAATAGCTGAAATTCCATTAATTGTATATGATCCTCCAATTTTTTCAATATCATCCCTGTTAATCGCAAGGTTAGCAAGAAACATGCATATAAATACATTTCTATCAAAATTATTCGATACATAAGCTACTCCTAATTCTTCATCAATGATTAAATATTTTTCTTCAAGAATTTTTATAATTTCACTTGGAAATGTATAAAACACATAGATTTTTTCTTCACTTCTTCTTATATCCTTCTCAATAAATAATTCTTTGGATATAAGCCCAAACATATTTACCAGTTCTTCTAGTTGTTTTTTCACATAATGGCGTGGTTTGTTTGGATCACCAAACATCGCAAAAAACTGATGATCAACAATGTGAAAGTCATTTCTCTTACTAAACGCCTCAACCATTCTATCTATTATTGGTCCTTGAGTTCCAGAAGCTATAGCTTTTGCTTTAGATGTTACAAATCCGTTTAACAATTCATTAATTATAAAATCTTGTTCATGAGTTCTTGATTTCAATATCTTTTCAAAGGCTTCAGAAAGAATTTTCGTATTTGGAAAAAAAGTGTTTTGAATTTTGTCATTTATAGCTTTTATAAAAAGATCCCCATTATTTTTAGGAAAATGCAACTTCATATTATTTATTCTCTGAATTAAAGCTTCTTTAGCGCCTGGAATGTTCTCAATATCTCTTTTTTGTAATTGTTCTAGTGCTTTTTCAAGTCCATCTTGAAACTCATTTAATAATCCTTTCCATACTGTATCTTGAGCTTCTGTCATATTATTCTCCTATTTTAAATGAACTCTATTAATCTATATGCCAATTTAATTCATTAGAAATACTTTTTAGGGCACTTATTAGAGGTTTAACCTGCTTTTTATCATATAAATTTGGTGATGATAAACCTCTCTGAGCTTTCCACCCCATTTGAGTACCATTTCCCATTTCCCTCTGTCCATATTTTAAAATATTACTCAAATCACGTACCCACCAATAGAATCTTAACCATTTTTTATTAGGATTGTCCTTAGCATATATGACTGCTACTGCTTTCCACTCACCCATCAACCATTTAACGGTTATTCCGCTAACAGGTAAATAATAGTTTATTGGCAAATTGGCATGAAACCTTAAATCGAGATCTTCGGGAGAAATGTTAAAAATTGGTTGGTTATACCCTTCTAGTATAACAATTTCTCCACAGTGTTGACATTCATAATGCGATTTCATTTTATCCATCTTTTTCTGACATTTTGGACAAGTCCGATTTTCAAGAATCCTATATTTAATAATGTCTAAATTCTTTTCTCTTTCTAATTCTTCTTTAGTTTTGGAGGATTGTTTACCATATTTTCCACTCCAATTCCAGATGTCATCAAAAGATGAATCTACTTTTTCCAAAGCAATAATTGAATTATGTAGAACATGTTTATCGTAAATTTTGAACATACCTGCATGTTGATAATTTTTCCACCAAGATAATCTCACATATTTTTCATCTTTTAGATAAGCACTGTGACATATTAATGCTGCAAATAACCGATTTTCAGTTTTATGAATTGTGATACCTTTTTCACAGATTTCATATTGTTTATTCAGACTCGCATTTTTGTGAAAATAATTACCTTCTTGAAACTCACCCTCATCAATCTTTCCCTTTTCCTTTTCTAGTGATTCTTTTTCTTTTTGTTTGACGATCTTTTTGCATTGTGGACATTGGAAAATTCCCTCTACTAAGGACTCCATTTCAATATTACACGCAGGACATTTCACTTCTAATTATCACTACTCATTATTACTAATCTTTCAAAATCTAAATTTAATAATTTTAGATCTTTCTCTGATGTTTCTTCGACTTGATCATTAATTTCTACCAGCTTTTTACGAAATTCAATCAATGAATTCTGAATATTATTAACTAATCCATCTTCATTAAAAGATACTTTTTCAATAAACTCTAAATACTTATATTTCTTGTTTTTACCAGAATAATAATTCTTTAATTCTATCAATTTGTCATCTATTTGATCAATTTGATATCTGATTTTTAATAGCGAAATCAGTTGTGAATTCCATTGTTTAAAAATGTGATGATCTTTATCAATTTTTTCGAAATTGAACTTTTCTGAGAGTTCTGTTTTTTCATCTTTAAGGTATTGTATGATTTCTTTATTTTCTTCTATTGCTTTATTTATTTTTTTCATTACTAACTTCGTGTTTAGTGCTGGTTCAATAATCTTAATATATTTGTTAATTTTATCTTTAATTTCATTAAACCTTTGGTAAAAAGTTTCAATTGTTATTTCAATTTTAATTGCTTGATAAATATTCCCATATTGATCTAAAATATAATAAAAATCATCTGGTATTGTGTAATCATGTTCGCCAATCCCAATGATTAATGAATGGATTACGCTACTTTTCTCACATCGTACACCTTTTAACCTTGTAAGAGCTAAGTTGAAATTCCTTCTAGATAAAGATTTAAATTTCTTATTTATAATTAAGAAAAGTGTATCATCCGGAACAGATATGATATTGTTTTCAATAGTTATTGTTTCCTCACCCAATTTAATAATAAAATCATTATCCTTCTGTTGGAATTCTCTCAAACTTCGAATATTTTTCATCAAACCTAAATCGATATATATTTCAATGAATTCCTCATCCCATAAATTTACAATGTTATTTTTATATATATCATCTAATACCAATACCCTTTCAAAGGATTCGATAAGGATATTCTCATTTAAATCTTTAAATAAATCATTTCTAATGACATAGAGGAATAAAACTATATATCTCATGTCAACATTATTAAGAATGTTATCAATGAGGTTTTTATCATCTTCCAATGTTAAATTTTTATGTTCCATACCTAAAATCCACTCACTATTATATAAATTGCTATAACATTTCAGTGAAAAAGAGTAATTAAATAAATTAATCATTCCTAAAAAATTTTATTAAAATCTCTAAAATTTTTCAAATAAAAGCAAAAATATTTTAGTTTTCCTTTTCTTTATTCTAAATGATCATTAAGAGTTTTATTGCATATTTGCGTAGTGATATTAATGGGAAGAAGAAAACGTAAGCAAGTATCACCAAAAAGGGTTAAAAGAGTACCTAAAATTTTCACCTGCCCAGAATGAGTAGATCGGATTCCGATCTTTCCTCGAATGTGGTGAAAAAAGTGTTAAGGTGACAGATATAAAAAAGAAAGGTGCTTTTGCCACTGTAAAATGTGGAAATTGTGATTTAACAAAAGAAGTATTAGTAAATTCAATTTCAGAACCTGTTGATGCTTTTGGAGATTTTATTGATATCTTTTATGCCGATCAAGAACTACAAAGGTTAGAAAGAAGAATAAAAAAATTAAAGGAAGACCATGAATGGGGGGAACTCGCATTAGCCTACTCTATTTTATCAGATCTCTGTAAAACAAAAGCTGCAATATTACTAGAGGAAGAAGATGTTAATCTGGATGAAGTTACTGATTGGAAAACAAAAGGAGAGGAATTTAAACGACTTGAAAAAGATGCTTTATTGAAACTTGATACTGAGGAATTAGACCGAGGAGTTCGAACTGATGAAGAATCTTTATTTACTGAAAGTGAGACTAAAATAAAGAAAGAAAGAAAAATAGAAGATATTTTTGATGATCCCGGTTTTTTAGAGTTTTAGAAATCTTGTAGTATTATTTACTATTATTGATTATTATTTTTTGTTTCACATTTCTAGGTATATGCTTCCATATTGGCAATCTTAAGAGATAATTAAATAGTTCCTTACGATTTAATCCTTTTTTTAATATTAGATAACTCCAATTTTGAAATGCTAATCTGTTAAATAATTTCATTAATTTTGTACCTAAGGGATTATATTTTGAAGCCAAAAAGCTAGCAAGGTAGGCCCAAGGTCTTTTAGTTTGAGGCACAGACTCCGGATAAACTGATTCGAATAATGGTTTGTTAAAAAATTCATATATTGCTATAATTGGAAGAAGTGTATCTAAAAGAACATTAATTTTTGTTCTAAAATGTGTTTCATCAATGGAAAGAAATGCCAATTCTTTTATTCTTTCTAGCGCAAATTTGTAATGTCTTTCTTTAAATAATGACCACATTTTTGTCATTTTATCTTGTAATTCCTTTAATTTATACAAGATTTCTTGTTCATCAAAATTGAATTCATGCTTCTTTTCATAATAATTAATAAATGATAATAATACTGAACTCACTAACTTTTGTGAATTCTGATTGAAAATTTTTAAATCTATATTTAGTAGTTGTAAAGATTTCTTACTTTCCTTGGAACTAATAAATGAGTGCATATAAATAGGGGTAGTAAATAATAAATCTCTAATTTTTGCCAATAATGTCTTATAATGATCATATTTATCTATTATTGGATATTTCTTTGAAAGTTTTTGAGACATTCTTGCTAACTTTTTCGCGGAATGCTTCGATCTTTCATATCTAAATTTTAATTTATTTTTCTTATTTAAATTACTTATCAGTTCATTTCTTTTGTTTTTATAGTAATTAATTTTTTGAATGATCAAATCATTCACATTCAGCAATTCTTTAACGTAAGAATAGAAATCAACGTAGTAATTATTAATAATACATTGATTGGTTATTAATGGGAGATTCAAGATCATAGTCTCACTTTTATTCTCAATTCTCATGGCATGATCTCCAATAGAATAGTAAAAAGTAGAATTTTGTAGAACTTCATCTAGTGTATAAAAATTGCCTAAAGAATTAGCCTCACTTTTAAAGTAACCATGTAAAATTGTGTCAATTCCTTTATATAGATTATTTTTATGTTCTGATATAATAACAGATTCGAATTCTCCAGGATGGTGCCTATTTGATTTTAAACTTTTATTTCCAAGGACAATTGCTTGATTAGCTCTATGTGATACTGTATATGCCCATTTTAATAATGGATCGAAATATTTAGCAAGTTTAAACCTGTAGTGATAAAATTCTGGACCAAAGTTAATAGGAAACCCAAAACCTCGTGAGGTGGAGAAGATAAATTGAAAGATATTTCTGATCTTTTCACCTTTAACGAATCCAGGAAACTGAAGATGAAGGGCAATGCGAGGATAGAGGGCATGAGTTCCTAGATGCATCCATGCTTCAAAAAGCAAAACGCTACCGGGAAACTTAACTAAATTATCTTCTTTTACATTTTTGTTATCTAAGGTGTTTAAAATAGTTGGAAGAGTCTTTAGGTGATCTTTATTATTGAGTAATTTTAATTCATCTTCGATTTTCTCTAAGATTAATGTCTTTAATTGAATTTGAAGATTTTTTTTCTTTTTATAATAATTATTTATGACTCTTAATAATGAAGTTATTTCAAGTATTTGTCTTTGTAGATCATGAGCAACCCTAACCGTTATTTCTGTTGAGGATATTTCTTTTGAAGAATCCACTTAGCTTAACCAATATTATTTAGACTTGGTATTTAATAAGTTAGGTATTTACAATTTTTAATTTTAATTGAATTTTTTTTTAACTAAAAGAAAATTAGTTATTTGGTTATTTTTTAAAATAATACTATTTTTCAATATAATAGAGTTCTAATTAAAATTTTCATATAATTAAGGAAAAAGATTGAAAAAGATTGATTGGTTTTTCTGATTGGCAGAATAAGTTAACCTGATTGACCTTTTCTTTTGGCGAATAATTGTTTCAACTCACCCATGATGGCACCCCTAAGCGAAACTGGACTTGCGGGACGACTTGGTCCAGGTGCAGTACCTGGCGCTCTTGGTCCTCCTGGGGGACCACCCGGGGGACCACCTGGTGGAGGTGGAGGAGGGCCTCCAGGTGCTCTTGCAGCAGCAGAGGCTGGAGCAGAGGCTGGAGCAGCTCCGGGTGTTACTCCGGATCGCGATTGAAGTGATGTTATTTGACCATTCAGAGAATTTATCTGGTTTTGCAAATTTGATACTTTATCATTAACAGAGCCCAGTGATTGATCAACCAAATCTGGGATGCGTAGAACGATTGACATAATTTTTTCAATAATATCTCCAAAGGCATTTAGCTTTTCTTCTAATGGCGCTTTTCGAGTACTATCTAAGAAGCTTGCAAATTCTTCAGCACACATTTTTACTCTTTAAGTCTAATTATTTTTGATTTTTTCTAATAATTTAATAGATTTTTGTTTAATAAATTTAAGTTTAAGCGTATTTGTTTTTTTCTAAACAAAAAATAAAAAAGGAAAGAATATGTTAATCTAGCTTAATTCAACAATGGTGTCTTTTAATTTAATCCATAGACTATTAATTTCATTTCTTACTTCAATAAATTGATGAATTTTCTTTAGTAATATATCTCGAGCTCTATCAAAATCTCTTTGGACGTCATTCAATTGTTGGTCGAGTATGTTTAATTTATCCCCATCAATTAGTTTATTTTTCGCTTTTTCAACTTCTAATGCTTTTTTTATCACACCTGATCTTCTATCAGCAACTTCTGCTAATGCTTCGACAAATTCCTCCTTTTTCTGAACTAAGTACTCTTTTTGAACAGCAAGATCTTTAATCGCATTTAAATATGTATTATTCGCTTTGATATAATCATCATTTTTTTGAATAATTTCTTTAAATAATTTTACTTCTTCATCTTTAATATTAGATCGTCGTTCTCTAACAAGAGTTTCCATTTGTTTTAACACATCTCTGAAAGTTCGGTTTAACATATCTCGAACGTTATTCGTTCTAGTTAAATTCTCTGCATATTTTTTTTGAGAACCAATAAGTGCACTCTGTGCTTTAGCCAGTTTCTTAAATTGAGACACGAGCTCCCTCTCAGTCTTTGCTAAGATTAATTCATCTTCATGCGTTATAATTGGACTCATTTTGATTCAATCTCTATTTACATTTTTAGGTATTTGATAAATATTCTATATGATTTTCTTATTTTGATCAATATAAATTTTCTTATATTTAAGTTTATATTGAAAAGGATGCTGTTAAAATATTATCTCTATAATTTGCCTTTATAATTTTAGCATTTATCTCTCGTTGAATAAATTTTTCAGTTTGAATGATTGGTCTATTTAAGAGTACCTTTAAACCATAATTATTATTAAATTTACCAATAAATTCTTTTTTCCAACGTCCTTTAGAGATAATTTGTAATCTTATAATATCATTTTTTTTTACATTCAAGGATGCTACAGTATTACGTTTGTGAATTCCGAAATCTTTTGGTCCCAATTTTAGTTTAATATCATATTGTTTCTCAAGTTTTGATAGTTGGTTGTAGAAATAATCCCAACTTTTTGGTCTGATTTTTTTTAATTTTCTTCCTGTTTTATATATCAAATATTTTTGTATACCAATCTGAATTTTTCCTTTAGAATATCCCAAATTTCTTAAATCTATAATATATTTTATGATATCTTCAATATCGTCATCATTTTCTCCTGGAAACCAAACGGGGGCAATTAATATATTAATTTTTGTATCTAATAGATATAAAATGTTTTTTGTAAGATCATCAATATTATAATTCTCACAACTACAAAAAAAATTAGCTTTTTCTCTGTTTAAGGTGTTTAGACTAACATTTATTCTTGATATTGCAACTTCTTCTAATTGATTAATTAATTCTTTATTAAGTAATAATCCATTTGTCTGCATTGATATTGTATCAATTCCTTTTATTTTCCAAAGTTCCTTAACTAAATATGTGAATTTTGGATAAAGTAAGATTTCTCCATAAGGTGCAAAATGGATTTCAATCTTATAACGTCCTTTAGCACTAACTACTTCTTCTATTTTTTCAAGTAGGTATTTAGGATCGACGATAAAATTAGTATCATAATCTCCAGCACTTACAAAACAATATTTACATTTTAAGTTACAAAGAGTTATAGGTTTTACCTCAATAACATTAGTACCTCTATCAATAATCCCTAAAAAATCAATACCGTATAAAGGAATTCCTGATTTTTGATCCACATAAATAATTTCAGATGACATATTCTTAAAGTTTATAACGTAAAATTCCTATGATTGAACCTAAATCTACTAACCGTTCCCCGGTAATATTATCTGTACTCATTATGTGTATTGTTCCTCCAGAATTCTCAACACTGGATATAATATCTTCTATCTTTAACTTCTGTTTTTTAGAAGCCCCTCTAATTAGAAGATCTGCTATTAACAGCTGTTTGATCGCACCTCTCTCAGAAGCTTCAGAAACTTCATCGAGACCAATAACAATAAGATCGGCATCATTAGCAAATAGGGTCATGATATCTTCAATTATTTCAGATTCTTGAAGAACTTTGATTTTGTTTTTAAGTTTTGATAACTTTTTTGATTTCAAGGTTTCCCTAATCGCACTTTCAGTTCCAGAACTTGCATGAGGCATTTCAATATTGCCCTTAAAGTTAAAATTAGGATTTTTTTGAAGAAACCTAAGAAGCATTTCTTTACTATTACCAGGACCACAAAAAATAAGTAAGTCTATATTTGTGGTTTTAATATTTTCAATGAGTACTTTTGCTATATCACTAAAAAATTCTTCTAAAGCCTTGTTTCTATAAGTTTGTTGATATCTTTTGCCAGGGATATTTTTTTTAATTGTAGCAATTCTGTTATAGCTAAAATTAGTAATTAAAGCTAAAGTTGCTAAGCCAGTCTCAATTGCTATAATTAATATAATAAAATTATTTTCAAATCTTGAGGTTTCTTTCAACCGCTTTATTTCATGTTTTAGCCAAGTCTCTTTGATTATTGTTAACTTCTGAGAGACTTCTATATTAAAAGTATGATAAGTTCCAAAACTAACAAAATCATCCGGACCTTCTAATATTTTTCCTTTTACTCTCAACCGATTTGAAAATTCATGAAAAGAAACATCTTCAACTTTTAATTTTAATCTCATTGACTTTCGTTCACCTTTAGTTCCTTCTTTAAGAACGACTCTTCTCTGAGTTAAAGTGGTTACCTCATCATCTTTGTTAATAATGTTATAAAGAGTCCATAAGTCGTAGAGATTGTCAATTTTAACAGTAATCTCTCCATGTTTTTGATTAATATCCAGAATTTTCAATTCTCTAAACCGGTTCCACAAGCAAATTTTCTTATATTAATTTAATTCAAACTTACAGAAAAGCTTAATTCAATTTAGGAAGAATATAAGATTGAATAAAAATAAAATAAAAAAGAATAAAAATAAACTCTAATAAATATAAAAAGTTGATTATTTTTCTCCTAATGCTTGTTTGACTTTCTCCAATTCTTCCATGCGTTTCTTTTTCTCTTCCTCTCGTTTTTTCATCTCTGCTTCGTCAACTTTTTGGAGTGAAACACCTTTCTTAATTTCTTCTTGAAGTTCTTTATCTACTGGAGCCAATTTTAATAAACACCTTTGGTTTTAAATTTATTAAAACTAATTAAATTAATATCTACACAAATTATAATAGAATTTATTTATAAGTTTTTATAATCAAATAGTTTAGAAAATTGATTAATCAAGATTCAATATCTAATTCCATTAAATAAGCATCTTCTCCTGAATGGTAGTAATCTTCCAGAATTGTTGGATTACGTTTAAAATTGAATTTTTCATACATTTTAATAGCTTTTTTATTACTTATCTGAACGTTTAATACTATTTTGTTGATAAATTTCAATCGTTTTATTTCTTCGATTGTTTGTTGTAGAAGATAGGAACCGTAACCTTTATTTTGATATTTAGGCTTAATTAGGAAATTAACAATGTTTACATTTTCTTTTCCATCGTTTAAGACTATTATAAAACCAAGCAATTCTCTTTTTATTTGCCCTTTTTCTAATTTTAAGAAGAACGTATTTTTACCTATTAATTTTTTCAATATTTTTTTTGGAAAAGCATTCTCTTTAAATACTGCTTGTTCAAGATTAACGATTTTTCCTAAATCTCTAGATTCCACTTCACTAATTTTTAACAAAACCATATTCTTCTTTAAAAACTTTAATTGGGGTTTTTTCAGTTATTTGTTGGTATTTTGAATTCCTAAAGGGTGTCATTTCGACAATAAACATTTCTAATTTATATTTCTCTGATAGATCAGTTATTTGTTCTCTAAGTGAAATGTCAAATGGTATTTTAATATTTGTAAGATCATAGGATATTAGGTCATCAGGTATTTTAAGATCAGATATTAAAAATTTATAAAAATGATCCAATTCATTTTTTTCTCCTTCTACTTGCCCAAAAACTAAAAGTCCTTCTTCTGTAATTACTTCATAAGGTAATCTAATATTTTTTGCTCTTCTCAAATATCTATTTTTTAATTGATAATAATCTTTAGATTTAGTCGGACAAAAGTGCATTTTAATAGATACTTGGGAGGACAATTTATAAATTAGACGGAGAGCCGTTTCACGACTATTAAGTACAGAAGCTATGGAGTCTTTTCTTAGTTGGAAACCACGTTCCTTTAATACTTGACTATTAGGAAAGCAATATTCAAACTCATTTAAATTGATGAAATCTGCGCCAAGATTATCCAAATATAGGATGAATTCTTCAATTTGTTCTTCATTATTATTATTGGGGACAACGGGTATTTCCGCACCTACTGATATTTGTTTATTTAGAGCTTTTTCAATATGAAACCAATGTTCTTTGGCTGGATGAAATCTGATTTCATCTAATCCCGCAAGAGAGAGGGTTTCTGCTTTGGATTCATTAAAATCAATACCATTTGTATATAAATGAATGTGGAACTTTCGACCTTTTTTTTCCTTAACATATTTAATATATTCTAAAGTTTTTTCAAAATTTGCTTTTGAAAGTGGTTCTCCTCCTGTAATACTCATCCCTTGGGCATTAATCGTATGTATCTCTTGAAGTAATTCTTCTTTAGTTTTAATTTCTATTTCATCAGCAAAAGTTAGGTTTTTTCCTCTCCTTTCGTCTGAAATTGGACAATACCAAGAACAATGATAAGGTTTTTGGCAGATACCATTCAAAAATAATACTACTTTACTGCCTTTAAGGCAATATTTACACCCTTTAGGAATGCTCCTTCCTTTTATATAATAAGTTTCTCCTTTTGATTTTACTATATTTACTTTTTTCATTTTTTGATTAATTTTTTTCTTATGATAGATTTCTTGTCAGCTAGTTGTTTTAAAACTTTTTCAATAGTTTCATTAATTTGAAGTGGTCTTTTTAGAAATACTCCAGTTCTTCCATATTTTTCTCTTCTTAAAAGCACTTTCTTCCGCTCATTTATAGTATCGATACTTATTCCAACTTCCTTGGCCACATAAGATTCATTTCCTATCACAGATATTTCATCGTGTCCTTTAGGATTTGGCGTGATTAATACTAATCTCTTATCAATACCAGTGACTCTTAATTCTGATTTCAATTGATCATAGTTAATTTTTCCGCCAAAATCATAGAATTCTATCATTTTTTTATCCAATTTTGATAATGGAAGAGTTATTGTTTCTAATTCACTTAAATAGATATAAAGTTTTATTGAATCATGCGGTGTTGCCATAATAATTTCTCTAAAATAGTTTTCAAACCCATTTTTGTTTAAAATTAATTCAACCTGAAATGAGGGGATTTGTTGAAAAAATATTATATCAATATCGCTCGATTCATGTACATCTCCACGAGCTATACTTCCATGAATAAATGGTATTAATCCTTCTTTAGTGAACATTTCTAATAGACTAAGTGCATATGTTCTTTTGTTTTTTAAGAGAGCCCAATCATCATTAGAATAATTAATTGATTCATTATGATTTCTTAATATTTGAACTTTTTTCATAAGTTATATGTAATTTTTCGAACTAAATAATTTATTTTCAATTAAATCTATTAATATGCCTAAAACGATTGTCTCATAATTTTTAAAAGAGTTTTTGGCTTTTTTAATAGCTGAAAATTTTAAAATATTACTGTATTGTGGGTAAAATTTTTTTATAAATTTCAATAAATTATGATTTTTTAACAAAAAGATAGAATTTCTACTAAAAATACAATATATTTGAGGATTGGATGATAACTCTTCAATTATATCAAAATAATTCTTTAGGTTTTGTTTATTTATCTTTGGGTTAATTAGTATTATTCCGTTGTTAGTATTATCTGATAGAATAGGTTTAAAGGAGAGACATGATTTGGAATGATTAAGTACTATATAGTTAGAGTTAATGGGCAAATTTGATTTTTTACATAAATCTATCACAGTTGAAATTATCAAATTCATATCATTGATTAAGTTTATTTCAGTTTCTACCTTTTGTGATTTACGTTTGATTTGTACTTTAAGATTAATAACTTTAAAACCATTACTGCATAAACCTTCGGTTAAAATTCTTACAAATTTTCTTTTACGATTAGTTCTAATTATCAGAAGAAGAGGATGATTATTTACCTTTAAAGAGGAATTTCTCGTGAGACTCCATTTTTTTGTAAAAACTAGAGGATTTTTAAGGACATCTTGAGTTTTTGAAAATTCAAAATGTTCCAAAGCTTGATTTGAAAAGGAAAAACGCCAACGATGTGTTATTTTAAATATTCTCACGCCCAACAAAAGAAGAAATAATAAGACTATTATAATAGTATCGATAAAAATCCAATCAATATAATAAATATCGCAAATCATAAGTTAATGTATAAGGTTTTTAATTATTCGACAGATTCCCAAATCCAATTTAGATATGTCTTGGAACCTTTTTCAATTTTTATTCCAATGCATTCAGGTTCAGTATATGGATGAATATCAGCTATTTTCTGAACTAACAAATCTGCTTTAGGCTCTATTGTTTTAATGAGTAGAATGTGTTCATTGTCTTCCTCAATCTTACCTTTCCACCTATAGACAGAAAAGACATTCTGAATAATATTCACACATGCAGCAAGTTTATCTTTAACCAAAATTTCTGCTATTTTTTTACCTTCTTCAATATTTGGAACTGTTACAATAAAAATTAAATAATTCAATATAGATCTTTTTTTCAATAATTGTAATTCTGATTAATTCAATACTTAATATCAACTTTTTTAAGCTTTTTTGATCTACTTTAAAGTTAAGCAATATAAAAACTTCAAAATTATGCCAATCTCTTTTAAATTTAAGATAAACTTTTTGAAATTCAACCATAAAATTACATCTATAAAGAAGAAATTTAAATTCTCATAATTTATTTAATATACAACAAAGAACATAATATTATAAAAAAAAGAGGTCTTAACCTTGCTACATAATGTATATCTTATTCACCAACATACCGGTATTTGTCTAATCCATAGGAAGTATGGGAGTATAGAATTTAACCAAGATTTAGTATCAGGTTTCTTAACAGCTCTGAAAGATTTTTCTGTTGAATTCTCTAAAGGTAGTGGAGAACTTAAAGTAATTGATATGCAAGTTTTTTATCTCTTATTAGTTTTTAAAGAAGGAGTATTAATAACTGCTGCAGCTGATAAAAATGATGATGCCAAAATAACACATAAGGCGTTAACTGATATTATTGACAAGTTTGTTGTACAATTTGGTAGTCAGCTTGAGAGTTGGTCTGGAGATGTCCGAATTTTTCGAGATTTTGACCAAATTATTGATCAGACTTTAAAAAGTGGAAAACTCGCAGAAATTGAGCTTAAACTTCCTATTTTAAAGATTTTCAAGAAAGATTTTCAAAAATCACAGAAAAATATTGCGAAGAAAGGATTAGTTTTAACAGAAGATGATTTAAGAGAGGTTAAGGATGTGAAGCCTGAATGGACCTCTAAGAGACTACCCAAACAAATAATTAACCAAGGATTCTTAGACGAGAAAGAATTTAAGATTGCCCATTTAGCAGATGGATTTCATACAATATCTGAGATTGCTGAGGAAAGTGGAAGGCCAGAGACGGAGATCCAACGTATTATTGGGAGTTTAGATGATCTAGGGTTACTCTCTTTCATCGAAATAAAATAAATCTTAATTCTATCTTTTACTTCTATTCAGTTTAAAACATTTTAGATATATTTTCTTGAGAACTTGAGATCTTATGTTATTAAATGAAAATATTTTTGAAAATTGTTTTATTAAATAAGATAAGATGAATGTTGATAAAATTGATGATAATATCTTCGAGATTCCTCCAAAAACATTAATGACCAGGATTAAAGGAAACATTGAGAAATTTCAGATGAGGGTTCCGGTTAAGATATACGCTAATGAGTATATTTTAGAAAAAATAAGGTTAGATCGTACATTAGATCAAATTTGTAATGTCGCATGCTTACCTGGTATTAAGAAACATGCCATTGCTTTGTCAGACGCGCATCAGGGATATGGATTTTGTATAGGGGGTGTTGCTGGAACCGATGCAGAGAATGGAATGATTTCTCCTGGTGGTGTTGGATATGATATTAATTGTGGTGTTAGATTACTAAGAACAAATCTATTTTTTAAAGACATTAAGAGTGTTTTGCCAAATCTATTGAATAGTATCTTTAATAATATTCCCTCCGGTTTAGGCTCAAAAGGTAAACTAAACATAAGTTATTCAGATTTAGATAATGTATTAAATTACGGTGTGAATTGGGCTTTAGATAAAAATTATGCTAATGAAGAAGATCTTAAGCATTTGGAAGAAAATGGATGTTTAAAAGATGCTGATGCTAGTTTAGTTTCACAAAGAGCAAAACAACGTGCAATTAAACAATTGGGTTCTTTAGGGAGTGGAAATCATTTTCTTGAGATTCAAAAGGTTGATGAGATTTACAATAAAACAATCGCGAAGATTTTGGGGATACATGAAAAAAATCAAGTAACCGTAATGGTTCATACAGGGAGTAGAGCACTAGGCCATCAGGTTTGCACAGATTCATTGCGAAATATCGAGCAAGCTATGAAAAAATATGATATTAAAGTCCCTGACAGAGAACTGGCATGCGTTCCGGCAGATAAACCTGAAGCTCAAAATTATTTAAAGCAAATGGCTTGTGCAGCAAACTTTGGATTCACTAATCGTCAATTGATTACACATTGGTTAAGAGAGTCCTTTCAAAATACTTTTAAAAAGGATATTGACGCATTAGATTTCCATTTAATCTATGGTGTCTGTCACAATATTTTAAAAATAGAAGAACATGACATTGATGGAAAAAAAATAAAACTAAATGTTCATAGGAAAGGTGCTACAAGAGCTTTTCCACCAGAACACCCTGATCTCCCCTCTGATTATAAATCTATTGGACAACCTGCTTTAATTCCTGGAACTATGGGTTCTGCTTCTTATCTTTGTGTTGGTAAAGAGAAAGCAATGGATTTATCATTCGGGTCTACTGCTCATGGTTCTGGGAGAGTAATGTCTAGATCAAAAGCCACTAAGAAATATTGGGGAGAGCGAGTCAAAGATAATTTAAGTAAAAAAGGAATTCTAGTAAGAGCTGCCTCAATGAAGGTTATAGCTGAAGAGGCTCCTGGTGCGTATAAAGATATAGATCAAGTCGTGCAAGTTAGCCATGATCTCGGTATCGTTGAAAAAGTAGTTAGATTAATTCCTATAGGTGTAGTAAAGGGATAAACATAATGACTTATAAATCTGTATTTTGCACTATATATCAAAAACTATATTGATTTTAACACTTTTCTTTTTTTCTTCGATTTTCATAAAAGAATAAGTTATTGCTTTAACCTCAATGCCTGCTTCATGTTTGTTTTTGTTAAATTTATCTCCTTTAATATCTGCTTCTAAATGATATTTAGTGTGATCATGTTTTATAGGATGAATCTTAATTTCGTTAAAGATAAGTTCTTCTACATCAAAAAGATAAAGAAATTCAGTTAAAAAATCAAATAATAATGCTTCTTGATCTTCTGCTTCGATTATAACAGTTTTTTGAATTTCAGATGATATTTTTACATAGCTAGGCGTTATTGTTTCCATTAGACTATATGCTGTTTGTTCGAATGCTTCTTCTAAGGTTTTCCCTTGAGCTTCAACTGAAACATCAGCAGTATGATCCAAAAACCTATAACCAGCATTCCTCATAATTTACGATTCGATTTAAGTAGAATTCTAATGTATGATATATATAACATTTTTGTAATTATATAATTTTCTTAGATGTTTAAATTGATAACGTAAAATAATAATATATGTTTTATACGATTGCAGATGATTTGATATTTTATCAAATATTATCATTTGTTAAGAAATATCAAAATTTTGAGCTTAAATTACGAGATTATTTTTATTCTCGCACAGATGGTATATATCCAGAATTTATTGTAGTAATTAACCAATTTATTTTCTTTTTTGTTAAAAAGAAGAATTATTTTAACTCTAAAATGCATCTAAACGCTATGAGAAGGGAAATTACCCAAAGAAAGATTTTAATCATAAGAGTTGAAAGAATTCTACTGAATTTATTGTTCAGTTTCTTCCCAGATTTAAATATTGATACGATAAAAATAGAATCGAATAACAAGTCTGGAATAAGAGAGATATCTATATATTTTTTATTCAGGAATGAAAGAGGGATAGCTATTGGTCGGAACGGTGATTATATTAAGGCAGTAAATGAAATTTTCAAAAAATATGTGGTTTTTGAAAATAGAAATTCACCATTACAAGTAAAATGTAGATATAAAGAATAAATTTGTGGAAAGTTATTTTACCATGGAACATCTTTTAAACCGAGAACGTAAGCTACTGTATTCGCGATTATACTTACTGCTGGAGTTAGTATAATGAGAAATATTATGATGTAGATATCAGGAAGTAAGAAGATTGAGGGCGCTATGAATCCAGGAATTGAAACAAATAATAGAGCTACAAATGCGAAATCCAATTGATCTACAATCCAGAAAGGGGCTCCACTTTTGATATCAAATCTTCTTTTTAAAAAAGACCCAAATAAATCCCCTATTACTGCTCCATAAGAAGCTAATACTATTCTTATAATTAAGACGAGAAGATTGACTGGGAACTCTCCACCTATAAAATAATATTGGAAAGTAGTAATATTGTTATAAAGGGCATAAAGTCCTTGAGTATTCGCATCAAGAATAACATCCTTAATCGGTCCCCATAAAAGATTAAAAACAATAAAAATGAAAAACGAAATTGGTATTCCAATATATAATGGTCCCTTTAATCCATTCCAAGTTTTATGATCGCCTAAAATACGTCTACCGTCCCGAAACGTTCTTCCACCATCAATTGGTTTACCTCCACCAGTGATCACCATTGAAGCATTTGAAATGTAAGCAGGAACAATGAATAGAAGGCTAAATATTAATAAAGCAATCCAATCTGCCCAATTAAATATATAAGCAATAACTAGGAAATTTCCTAAAATTAAACAGGCAAAAACAATAGCTAAAATCACAGCAATCTTTTTATGATTTTTTTCAACGCCAGTTTCAGTTGACACTGTTCTATTCTCCCTAATTAGAACTATTTTCTTATAAACAATATGAATAATTAAACAAATCTTTAATTGAATAAATTTTTTTTTAATTGAAAAATCTTTTAATAAGAACTTAATAAATATTGCTTCATAAATAACATTCTTTTAAATTACCGACAATAATATTAAACTTATTGAAAAGGTTCATCAAAATTAGCTATTAAAGCTTTAACATTTTTCTAACAAATTAAAGATTAATAAGTAATTTTATAAATGCAGTTGAAATATGGTATATATCTTAAAATTTCGAGTGCAAATATTTCTTTCAAAATGATGTAGCAATGGTGTTATAGTTGTTGAAAAATCAGAATAATAATCATCAATTCAATATTGATAAGTTTTACAAAAACTATCTGAATGGTCCTAGAATTTTTAAAAATCGAGATGCTCTAGACTCATCCTATATACCTGAAGAATTACCTCATCGGGATCCCCAGATAAAAAAAATTGCTGAAAAAACTGCTTGTGCTCTATTGGGTGATACACCTCCAAGTTTCTTGTGTTATGGTATGACTGGTACGGGGAAAACAGCAACTATTAGATATGTAAGTCAAAAGTTAGCTCAACAGAACTCTGAGATTAAGCCGTGGTGGATCTATATTAATTGTAATATTGTATCAACACCATATCGGATTTTAGCGCATATTTACAATACAATTTCGAGAAAGGAGAAAATTCCACCTACAGGACTCCCTAAAGATATAATTTTCAAAAAATTACTCGGTTTATTAGATTCAAGGGTTGAAAATTCAATTTGCTTTTTAGTTTTAGATGAGATAGACATTTTAGTTGATAAAAAAGGCGGAAATGAGATTCTATATGATTTAACAAGATTAAATGAAAATTTAGATAAAAGTAAAACAAGTATAATAGGTATTTCGAATAAATTGAAATTTAGAGAGAATTTAGATCCCAGAATTTTATCGAGTTTAGGCGAAGAACACATTGTTTTTCCTTCTTATGACGCTAGTGAATTAAGAGATATTCTAAACGATAGAGTTAAAGTTGCTTTTCAAGAGGGTGTTTTAAAAGAAGAGGTTATTCCTTTATGTGCTGCTCTTGCTGCAAAAGAACATGGTGATGCTCGAAAAGCTTTACAATTATTTAGGAAAGCAGGTGAATTAGCGGAAAGAGATCAAAATAGAATAGTTACAGCTAAGCATGTAAAAAAAGCCCAAGAAGATTTAGAAAACGATCACATAATAGAATATATAAAGGGTATACCACTTCAAGCAAAATTGATTTTAGCATCAATTTATTTAATTTCAAAATTTAGTCCTGACCATGTTATTATCTCTGGTGATATTTATGATGTACATTCAGAAATCAGAGTTTTAATTCCAGGCGTCAGACAATTGACTAAAAGAAGAATCAGTGATTATATAAATGAATTATCTCTAGCGGGAATTATCTCTGCTGAAGTTAAATCTATGGGGCATTATGGACGAACGAAAATAATAAAATTTGATATAGGAATTGAGCTTATCGAAAAAGTTCTAAGTGGTATTGATAAAATTCAAAGTATATTGAATAACAAACCTGTTTTTCTCCAAAAGGACAAAGTCAAATTAAAAAATAATATATTTAAAAAATTAATTTAGGATAAAAACTCCCATTTATCAATATCTACAGCTATTTCATTTAGTATAAACTCGGTGGAGCTATCATTTTTCTCCTTTAGTAATAAAAACAATTTTGTCAAATGTTTGCAAAACTTTTTATTATTAGCTCTTCGAGTTTCAAAGTCATGACAATTGTGACGTATTACTTTCTCATTAATATTAATTTCTATTATATAAGATTCTTCCTTAGAGCCTGTAACTGTTGCTTTTATAATTCCTCTTTCAGCGTCAAACTTTAATACATCAAAAGCAGCATTCGAAATTGATACAGACCTATTTAGGGTCCCTTTATCTGTGAAAGCTTTTAATAAAACATTAAAATTTGATAATCCGTTTTTGCTAGGCTCATCTTCTATCTTAGAAATTTTTAATCGGGAGTTGATTTTTTCTAAAATTATTTTTTTTCGTTCATTTTGCCAATTTATTAATTTATCACTAAGGACTTTTGATAGCTTAAGATTATGTTTCTCATCTTTAATAATAAGGTTATCCTTAATACAATTATTAATAAAATTTTTAGCTTTATCTGGAGCAAGAATAAATAATTCGAATGATATTTTAAAAATTAAGTCATCTTGCGATATATAGGGTAGATCAATAATTTTCCATATGTATAATACCATTTCATTAATATTATTACGAGGAATTGAGAAGCTCATTCTGAGTAATCTGTTATTAATTCTTTATGTAGAAATATTAAACACTATTTTTTAAATCTAACTTTGTCCCCTTTAAAGTATCCAAATTAATAATAGATAAAATACCTGGTGTGGGGTGTATTCCTAATGAATTCATAAAATCTGTTTGAGATTGAAAGCATCCTGAATTGACAAGAGCTATATTATTATAGTAATCCATTCCATTAATATGAATGTGACCTGTATGGAAAATGTCTGGGATTTTATCTATCACAAGCCAGTCTTTATTTGTGGGTGCAATCTGAGTTTTTTTTCCATATAAAGGAGCTAAATGCCTACATTTTAATAATTCAATCATGCTATCTACTGGTTTGTTGTTATCTAAGCCAGGTATCAACATATTTAGATCAAGTAAACTATCTCCATGAAAAACTAGGGTATTTACTTTATGTGTTTGAACAAGTGCGGGATTTCCTATGCATTTTACAC
>JAHPYZ010000112.1 GCA_019058425.1 Promethearchaeota archaeon | reverse complement strand
TTGATCTATAAGAGCTACGAAATTATAATATGTAATCTCAGTTAGAAGTTCTTGAACTATGTCTGGAGGAAAATTCTCTTCTAATTCCTTGATCTCTTTTTCATTATCAAAATAAATTTCTTGAGGAATGTTAACCGGAACTATAACGTTAGGAATGTATCCTGTTTCTTCAAAAATTTCTCTTTTTGCACACTCAAGAGGATTTTCTCCTTTTGGGTGGTCAAGTGCTCCCAAAGTATCTGCTACAGAGCCAGTTACGCATTGCCAATTATAACTTGGGTCAGCCCTTTTTATCATAAGAAACTCTAAATTATTCTTTTTGTACCTGATGGGATAAACTGAAATCATCTCTTTTTGAACCAAATTAATCACCATCAATTATATATGGTAGCTTAAAATTAAGAAAGCATTGGTTTTAAATTTCAGATTTTTCAAGATTTTATTTAATTCAACTAACTAGTTAAATCTCTAATATTCCATCCCATACTTTTCGCTCTTTTTCGAATAATTCATTACCGAGTTTAATTTCATTTCCAAATATAAGTGTAGTTCTGCTTTTGTTATCATAAGTAGGCCAATTTGGAATACCATCATGATTCGGGTTTCCGACATGAGCAAATGAAAGCCATGCGTCCATCATATTTTCGCATAATTGTTCTGTATTAGATGCTTTACCTACTAAAGCTTTCATTCCAGGGTCTTTAAAAGTATTAAATACAAATGGAAGTTCAAGAGCATGACAAGCACCAAACATCCCATCATTTATAGCAGTCTCCCAAGTAAATAAGTAATTATAAGTATTTGGCTGATATTTTGACTGTACTTCAAGTATTTGCAACGTTGCAACACGAAACATTAGATCTGTGACAATAGCATCCAATAATTCTTTAGGCTCATTTGATAGTAATCCTATTCGTGCTTCTTTATATGTATCAATGAGACTTCGAGCATTCTCAGAATTTATTCCCATCATACCTAAATAAAGTATTATAGCTTTTTCATCATTAATTTTCCTTGTTAGGGGATTTAGCGAGGTAAAGAGTTTGGCTTCATGGAGATTAGTTCCCATCATTAAATCAATATTTTTACATTTACCATCCTTGAATAATGTTAAAGGATGGACAGGAAATGTCTCACCATCAATTACTGGTCTAAAAGCTAGTGCTCCCGTTTTTGTGATTTCATTTTGAGCCTTTATAATTTCTTCAGGCGCTACTTGACGTAATGCATTAATATCTCTATTCTTAATCCCAAATGCTTTCATTAAATTTTTAGTAGGTTTTTTTGTATCTTTGGGATCAATAAAAGGCATACTCTGTGCTATAATTCGACGAAAAAGACCCTTGGCAGCAGGCATCGCTGTTAAAGTAATAACAGAATGAGCACCTGCAGACTCTCCAAAAATTGTAACATTATCTGGATCACCTCCAAATTTAGCGATATTATCATTAACCCAATTTAAAGCTAAAATCTGATCTAGCACACCCACATTGGCAGTGACACCAGGAATGTAGAGAAAACCAAACGCTCCTAATCGATAATTTATCGTTACTATTACAACATCACCACGTTGAGCTAAGTCGGCTCCATCATAGGCAGGAGATCTACCTCCCCCAAAAATAAATCCACCTCCATGTATCCAAAACATAACTGGTCTTTTCTTATTATCAATGCCAGGAGTCCAAATATTAAGTGTTAAACAATCTTCACTTTCGGGTTGAAGTTTTCCAGTTGTTTCTTCCAAGGCGGTATATCCTTGAAATGCACAAGGTCCAAATTCCGTAGTTTCTAACATACCGTCCCAAGGTTTTTTGGCTTGTGGAGGACTAAATCGTAAATCGCCTATTGGAGGTTCAGCAAAAGGAATTCCCTTAAAAATGTGTAAGTTATTTTCAATATAACCTTTTATTTTTCCACAATTTACTTCTACAACAGTCATAATTAAATGTAAAATAGTAATAAAAATAAAAAATATTTTGATTTTGGAAGAAAGGAAGTTTATTTGTATCAAAAACGATTTAATTTTCCATTTTTCATTATGTATTTTTCTGTCAGTAATTTTGGATTCTTGGCTATAGTCTTCATAACCTGCTTATTAAGATTCTCAGTATTCTCCAGAATATTTTTTAAAGGTTGTTGCCCTATTGCCATTTGAGCTAATTCAGTGATATAGTAAGAATTAATATTCTTTTCTGTAGCATGTCTAGATAGTGTTGCAAGACAACCAGTGCAGATATGAGCTATTATATCCGCCTTTACATGTTCTACTTCCGAAATTCTCTTCTTTGCTATTTCTGTTGACAAAGATCTATTTCTTATCATAAGAGGTGCTCCACAACATAGAGATTTTTCTCTGTTGTGTTTCATCTCTACGACATCTGCACCAATAATTTCAAGAAATTCCCTTGGACTATCATATATTTTTTTATCTAGCATTCTCCAAGGACATGGATCTTGAAACGTAATTCTTTGATCTATCTTATTTTTGATGTTTAACTTACCTTCATGGTACAGTTCAATAAAATATTCAATAATGGTTTGACCTTCCACATTGAATCCTTCGATAATTGAAGGATAAATGCCTTTAATCATAATATCACATCCAGGGCAAAATGTGATAAGCTTTTCCACACCTAGCGCTTTAAATTTCTCGTATAATTCTAATCCTTTGATCCTTGCTTCATCTTCACCAAAATAAGAATGAACATAGCCACCACAACAATACTTCATTCCTCCTAATAACGGTAAGTCCTCCAATAAACTAGTGTTAGTCAAATCCGGAAAACAGTAGGGAATGCCACATCCAACATAAAACATCTTACTATTTTTTGGAGGATTTTCGTATTCATTTAAACCTCTTTGTTTCTCCTCTGTATTAATTTCTAAAGCTATTGACATTAAATTATAAGGAATCTCTTCAGTTATAAGTCCCACACTTCTAACACCATTCTCACGATAATCTTTTAATCGTATTTCTCTTATAAGTGAATATGGATTTGACCCTGTGGGACAAATTACATTACAGTAAGAACAACTTGCGCAATTATTGATTATTTTTCGTGAAGTTCTCGTTTCAATCATTTTAGAAATTTCTCTTTTAGCACTTTCTATAGGAAACTGCAAAAATGGACACTGTTCAAGACACGTACCACACTGTTCACAAGTTTTTTCACTATACATATTAATTATCTCCAAGATTTTGCATCTTAATTTTTCAAGTTTATAATATTAAAAAATGTAATTACTTATTAAAAATTATAAACACACTATTACTTAATAAAAGTTGATTCTATGAAGGAGGAATATAAAATTTTCATAAATAAAGTACCAGTATTAAGAAATAAAGCGAAAGCTATTCTAACTATATTCTATATTCTGAGTTTGATTTTATTAATGGTGCTTTATTTTTATTATATTGATCCAATCACATGGTTTATGCCAATTATTACCCAAACACTAATGGTTATAATCGTAATTATCATTTCATATATCCATTTTAAGAAAGCAGACGGTTATAGAAAAAAATATGGATTATTAGCTTATCAACCATATTTTTATCGTTACATTATCCCATACATAGTAGCTTGGTATGCTCTTTTTTATCATCCCCTTTTTATTAGCCAAACACACCTATTTCCTTTTTTAGTATCCATTTTTATAGCAATTGTCTTATTTGTAATTTTAATCTTTATTACTTTACATATTGGGCGAGCAGGATTTAAACTAATTACTCATGGATTGGACATTTATACTGTATTTCCCGAAGAAACTACTGTCATCCGGGGAGAAATATATGGTTTTATTCGCCACCCTCTCTATCTAACACTCACTGTTGGATGTTTTGCTCTGTCATTTGTTGCTAATAACATTATTGCTATATTAGCGGCAACAATTCAATTGATTCCTTCTATTATTGTTGGAAAAATGGAAGATAAAAACCTAATAAAGAGGGATGGAGACGCTCATTTGGAATATATTAATTCTACTGCACTCTTATTTCCATTTAAAAAGATTCTAGGCTTTTTTAAACTTTTATTCTTCTTTAAATAAACTTTCTTTCTTTTTCAAATATTTTTTACTTAGAGATTAGTAGCTTTATAATTAATCTTATCAAATTCTTTATTTCAATTGACATACAAAAGTTTAAATTCATTATCATTGTATTCTAAGCTTAACTTCTATATTAATAAATAATTTTCTTTTTGCTAAAATTGATGGTTAAAAATGTCCAAATTTAAGATTAAAGAGTCAATGATCCATGGCGATATCGAGCCTGGATTTGAAGAAGTAAGGGAGGAATTTATTAATAATTTTAAAAAAGGAGAAGAAGTAGGGGCTGCGTGTACTGCTTACTATAAAGGTAAGAAGGTTGTTGATTTATGGGGGGGGTATCGTGATGCAAAAACCCGTAGTCCATGGAATGAAGATACTATAGTTCTTGTTTTTTCTACAACTAAAGGCATTTCTGGATTGGCTTGTGCCCTTGCACATACAAGGGGATATTTTGAATATGATGAAAAAGTTTCAAAATATTGGCCTAATTTTGCTGAGAATGGTAAAGAAAATATTACATTAAGACAATTACTTTCACATAAAGCGGGATTATGTGCAATAGATGAACCCTTAGATTTAGAAACTTTAGGTGATCCAGATAAGATGGACGCTGCTATTGCAAAACAAAAACCATTATGGGAACCTGGAAAATTACATGGATATCATGGTATTACGCTTGGATGGTATGAGAGCGAATTAATTAGAAGAACTGATCCCCAACATCGGACAATTGGTCAATTCTTTCGGGATGAGATTGCAAAACCTCTGGGATTAGAGATTTATATTGGATTACCAGATGATGTACTAGATAATCGAATAGCGAATATCTATGCTCCAATGTACCGGCTTCGAATGATTTTTAACACTAAAAAGCTTCCTAAAGCTTTTGTAAAAGCATTCCTTAAAAAAGGTACTATTACAAATAGAACATTTGCTAATCCTAAACTCCTGCAAACGGTTAAAAGCTATAATCAACGAGAATTGCAAAGAATAGAATTACCAGCTGCTAATGGGATAGTTCAAGTGAGAGACGTAGCAAAATTATATAGCTTTTTCGCAACTGGAGGAAAAGAATTAAATATCAAACAAGACACGTTGAATGCTTTAATGGAACCAGCAGCCGTTCCAGATTTGGGACCCCTTGATCAAGTACTTCATCTTAATTCACGTTTCTCTTTAGGATTCTTAAAACCTTCACCAGACTTTTCATTTGGTTCAGATGAAAATGCCTTTGGAACACCTGGAGCGGGTGGATCGTTTGCATATGCCGATCCTAGTGCTCAAGTGGGATTCTGTTATGCGATGAATAAATCTGGATTTTATCTAGTAGGAGACCCACGTGAAAAAATATTATCAGAGACCCTTTTTAAGTGTATTAGAAATTTATAATTTTTATTTTTTAATTTCGTCCAATATTTTATTAATGGTTTTTTTAAAAACCTCGTAAGATTGAGCACCGACAATTAATCTACCTTCAATATTGAAAGTAGGGACACCATTTATTCCATATTTTCTTAATTCTTTCAAAGTTTCTCGTAATATGATGGAAGGTTCATCAGTTTTTAAATAACTTTCTATCTCATCCTTATTCAATCCAACTGATTTAGCAAGATCTAATAATAGGCCTTTATCTCCGATATCTTTTCCCTCTAACCAATAAGCCTCAAGTACTAATTTATGAAATTCTTCAAATTTCCCCTTTTTACGAGCAAATTCAGATATGTATAGAGCTAATTGTGAATTTGGTAATTTATTTGCAAACTTAAGCGTTAAACCATCCTCATCTGCAAGACGTTTAACATTAGCGAATGCCATTTCTAAATACCCCTTGGGAAAGGGTAAATCATCGATTGCCGCGCCCTTTTTTGGAGTTTCAGGATGAATCTCAAATGGTCTCCACTCAATATCAAGATTATACTCTTTCTTGAGTTGTTCTATTCGATGATATCCAATATAACAAAATGGACAGATATAATCAGAATACGCTATAACATTTAACTTTCTTTGATTCATGGGTACGATTAAATAGAAAGAATAATCTTAAATAGTTTGTTCAATTGAAAATTAAGAAAAAGTCGACTAAGGTTTATTCTTTAGAAATTTCTAAATTATTAATTGGGTTATATTTTAATATTCAGTATTATGATATCAAATAAAAAGTGAAAATGAGAAGGATTATTGACAGATAAAGAACAAAAATTAGTTAAGAGTAAAGTAGCAATAGCACGGCATTATTTACCAGTAGAAGAACGTCTCAAAAATTTTGAAGAGGTTAATCTAGGCTATTTAGATTTAGAGGAGGTAATTAGAGAATGCGAACGTTGTCATCAATGCTTTAAAAATAGCGATCCAAAAATAAAACCACCTCCTTGTATGAAATATTGCCCTACTCATTGTAATTCTAGAGAAATTATTAGAAATGTACTCGATAATAAAATCGAGGAAGCTCTCAAAATTATTTATAAGCATTATCCCTTTCCTAGAAGTGTCGAAAGGGTTTGCCCCGGTTATTGCCAACTCCATTGCACCGCTGGGATAAAAGGAGATCCAATTCAAATTCCTATGATAAAACGTTTTTTAGTTGATAATTATAGCCCTCTCGAAGATTATTTTAAATGCAAACCTGATTTAGGAAAGAAAGTTGCTATTTTAGGGTCAGGTCCCCTGGGTCTCACTGTAGCATTTTATTTAAGGAAATATGGAATTAAAGTAACTATTTTTGAAAAACATGATATAATTGGTGGTATGCTTACAACAGAAATTCCTGAATTCCGGTTACCAAGGGCTGTTTTAAATAAAGAGATAGAAAATTTACAGCATTGTGGCATTGAGATCATAACAAATAAAAGTGTTGATAAAGATTTTGGTATGGATCAGATATTCGACTTAGGCTATCACGTGATTGTAATAGGAATCGGTGCTCAGAAAGCAAAATCACTCAAAATTCCGGATAAAGACCCCATAATTGTTATACAAGCTCTTACATTCTTGAAAAAGCATAATCTAGAAAAAGGTACACCTAATCTGAAGAATAAAAAAGTAGTTGTTATAGGGGGAGGAAGCACTGCCACTGATGCTGCTAGGGTTGCTAAACGACTTGGAGCAGATGTTTCTATTTTATATCGAAGAGAAAAAGAACATATGCCCGCAGGAACAGTCGAAATTGAAGACACAGAAAATGAAGGCATACACATTGAATTCTTAATAAAACCAAAAGAATTTTACTGCACAGAAGATAAATCTCAAGGAGTTGTGTGCCAAAAAATAGAACTAGGAGATATTGATGCCAGTGGACGCCCTACTCCAATCCCGATCGACGATTTTGAAATTAAAGTTGAAGCAGATTACATTATTGAGGCAATCGGTCAAGATATTGACCTTAGCGGCTTTGATACCCACAAATTCAATATTTCAAAATCGAATACATTTATAGTTAATGAAAAGTTCTTCACGAACGTTCCTAAAGTGTTAGCTGGGGGAGATTGTGTGCTTGGATCGAAAAGTGTGGTTGATGCCGTTGCTCACGGAAAAATCATCGCAGATCAAATTTACGATTTTTTAAAATAATTACTATTAAGAAAAATTATCGATTCTGAATCTTTCTAAAAATCTGACATTCAAGTAAGTTGCCAGAACTTTATTTTAGGATTAGGTTTATTATCAATAAAAGTAAATATAATCTATAAATAATTTCTGATATTCAAAGTCAAGAAGAGTAATTAAATGGATAATGAATTTGATGTAATTGTAGTTGGTGCAGGATTTGGGGGTCCTGTTGCTGCATTAATATGTGCAAAAGCGGGATTAAAGACACTTATAATAGAAAGGTCTGAGAATGTAGGAGATAAGGTTATTTCTGGACTAACAATTCCATTTTATGGATTTTTATTTGGACCAGAGTTTATAAGAGACGGAAATCCACCGATTGAACGCCCATCAGATGGGATCATAAATTATATCATAAAGGATATTGAGAAAGGAGATATTGATATTGATGATTCTCTAAGAGTTCCAAAGCCATTTTCACCTATATTTGCTTTTGGGTATAATACCTATTGTAAGCCTTTTTGTGAATGGGAAGTAAGAAAAGCAGTTGATGCGGGTGCCATATTAAAGAAATCCACAACAGTAATCGATATTATTAAAGAGAATGGTTCTATTAAGGGCGTCATAACAGACAAAGGAGAGAAAATTCGAAGTAAAATCATAATTGATGCTGAAGGTTCAAAGGGATTATTAGCAATAAAAGCAGGTGTTAGAGAGAAATATCGTCCTGAGACAATTTCTTTAGCCGATACTTATGATTATGTTATGCTGAAAGAAGATATTGATGAAATTTTTGGTTTTTCTGTAAAGATGTGTTGGGGATGGGATGAACAGAGGATAGCACCTCCACTTGGATACGGAAACGGTTTAATGGTATGGCCTTATCGGAATAGCATTCATTTTATGCAAGATCAGTGTTTAAAATCAAATGGAGGTCCAGTTCCTAATTTGAATAAACTCTTTAAAGAATATCACAGAAATATTACAGAAAAATTACCTTGGTGGAAAAATCTAGTAGCACCTCGAGCGAAATTGAGAGCAAGGATGTGGGCGGGATTTGAAATATACGTAGGCTTGAATAAAACGTTGCGTAATATGGCTAATCATAAAAATGGAATGATATTAATTGGAGATGCCGCAGGACTCGAAAGTACCGAATTATGTGATGGTGTTCCCGCTGCATGGTTTTCTGCAGAAATAGCTGCAAATGTAGCAATTGAAGCAATTGCCTCCAATAATACTTCAAAATCATTTTTGGAAAAATATGATAAAAAAATAAAAGAACATCCGATAATTCAATGGTCTATTTCAGGAAAAAATAGATACAATTTGCGAAATGCCCAAAAGGAACACAGCATTAAAAAACTAAGAAAGTACATTCATAACGGGTGGGGTTTAGGATCATTAACCCATTTTATGAGTCCATTCTTCAAAAATCTTCTTTTATATGTGAAGAATGACCCAACAATTATTGCAAAATGGATTAGAATGTTTTTTAGGTATTATCAAAACTGGATTTATGAAAACTATGATTATTCTCAGAAAGGAAACGTTAAACAAATTACTTCAAAAAAGATTAAAAGAATAGAAAAAAAATTCACAAGATACTTAAGAGTAATGGATTCTCTTTTGAGTTCGTTGAAAAAAAGACAAAAATTATTTTCTGTTATACTAATCCCTCTTTCAAATTCTATGAATAATATAATGAAAAATAGTCTACCGATTTTCGAACCAATATATTCAGTTATATTAAAGTTGTTAACTAGAATTCTAAATCGCTATAGCATCAAAATTGTGAAATTTACTCAATATGCCGATCCAAAGATTTTTCAAAATTTAAAAGGAGTGAATTAAGAATGGGTAGAACGTATAAAGAATTTCCAGGTGTAGAGTGGATAAGTGAAACAGGAGATTTTATAAAAATTGATAAGGCAAAATGTATAGGTTGTAGTAATTGTGTTAACGTATGTCTAGCAGAATGTTTTGAAATTGTAGAAAAGAAAGCAAGGATTAAGACTTTAGAAAAATGTATGGAGTGCGCTTCTTGTTGGTATGTCTGTCCTGAAAATGCTATTATTTTTTCATGGCCTATGGGAGGTACTGGATATAAAAGTGATTGGGGGTAGATCATCATAATTTTAAGTTTATCTTGCTTCGATTCATCCTATCAGCTTATTCCGCTTCCAATGAAACCAAAGATCTCCTAATAACTGGATGGTCCCAGGTATTAGAGCAATATAAGCACCTAAAATGACATATGTTATCGATATCACAATATACCAGATAAGCGCACCCTTTAGAAATGGAGTTATTGGATCCATGCGAGGTAATGGATATAATAGAACGATGCTTAGAATATTTATCGCAATAATGATATACATTGATATAGTCGCATCAAAATAAAAGCTCTCGGGAAATTGAATATTCCATATAACTACTAAGATTATCGCTACAAGATTGCATAGGAAAATCCATATCATAAAAATGGGAATAAAGGTTTTTGGAGCATTCTTTCTTTCAAGTGTCATAATATCATGCAGTAGATATTGCTTAAAAAACATTGATATTATAATCCATTAAAGATCATAGAGTTCGATAAATCTCATTACACATTTCTGATATAATTTTTGTATTCAAGATATCATAAAAATAACTTCCTGATAATAGTAAATTTATTAATATTTTTTATATAAATTGAATACAATTTTATTTACTACTAAAAATTGGAAAATCAAACATGACAAACCAGAAATTACCCGAAGTCGATATATTTCGCATAATTTCGATCTTAATCGTTGTTATAGCAATTCATATCCCTATAAGTTATGCTTATAATTTCTACCTTGACTTAGATCAATACGGTGTGTTTTTAGTTAATAATGTAGGAATCTATGTGGCTATGGGGTCTTTTGTGTTTGTCTCTGGATTCGGTCTCTATTTAAATCCTAACAATAGAAACCTCAGATCATCTAAAAAAATCTTCTCCTTCCTTAAAAAGCGATTTATTAAAATATTTCCACTTTATTGGATTGCTATTATTCTGTTCCTTTTTTTTGTAGGATATTCTGATTTTGACCCTCTTTACCTAATGTACCATTTTTTTGGATTGCAAATCGTCGTCGCTCCGCACTTTGGACCGCCTATGCTAACACTTTGGTTCATTGGTATAATTTTGATATATTACTTGATTTATGTCATCCTAAATTCTTTAGGTTCAATCAAACTAATCATTCCTGCGTCAATTTGTATTCTATTTTTCTTCTTTTTCCTTAGTGGGGTTTTTGGTCTTGTTGAAAACCGTTTCTACCTCTATTATTCTATGTTCATTGTTGGAATAATTGTTGCTAGCATATATACCTCTCCTCTCTACAATCGTATCAAAGAACGCTTGAGAACTATACATCCAACAGTTTTACTCCTTATTCCATTATGTAGCGCAGTCTTGGGTTTTATAGCATTGTGTTTTTTAACTCAATTTACCTACTCTAGTTTCATTTCAGAATTTGGAAATTATAACTTATCCTTTATTTTACAGACAAATCCTGATTTTTTTGAATTAGTAACTATAATACTCCGAATAAATCTAATAATACTAGCATTCATATTGTTTACCATATCATCTTTTAACTTTGTTTTTCGCGTTTTTAGGTTGATTTTTCCCAAAAGAAAAATCGAATCAGCAGTATCAGTAACCGCTTATTCCACGTACAGTGTCTATCTTTTCCATAGAGTTTTTCTTGCTATTTTTATCGCTTTTCTAACAATCACTTTGAATCTAAACATGCAACTAAGAGGAAACTTCTATATAGTAATAATATTTGTCCCGTTTATATTTGTGTTTTCATACTTCATTCAAAAAGCCTCAGATGGGCTATGGAAGTTAGTTTCTAAGTTTAAGAAAAAAATTATAACTAGTCTTAACCATTAATTCGAGAGAATTGATAAACTTCGCTACACTTGCCTGAATCATGTGGATAAACGAGACTCTGTAACTACCACAGTTTTTTCTTGAAGTTCATTCATAAAAAAATATTTTCCTTCAATATATTTAAAATTTCTTTCGCGTTTTATAAAAAAAAATTTTTAATTTTCGTTTAAGTAGATGGTATTTATTAGATATTTCGCTTTACTGATCCTAAAGAAAAAACGGTCTATATAAGTTTTTTAAACTAATTTTTTAATTTGTATAACTATGAGAGTAAAAATATCTGAAATAAAACTTTTTAACTACTTTAGGATATTACTTACGAGTATTACTCTAATATTTCTTATAGGTTTGATCTCATCTAATCAATCTTTCCCCGCATATGTAAAACATACTTATCCTTCTCAGAATTCAATTGTTCCTAATTCTTGTACCATATTTACGGTAAACTATAGTAATAATGTTTTTTTTGGTAATAATGAGGATTACCGCTTAACAGGAACATATATGTGGCTTGCACCTTCTCAAGAAATTTCTACTCCCTATGGACAAATAACTACTTATGGAAGTGTTGGTTTTGGATTTAATTATAATAATGATCCTGGTGATGGGTATGTACAGGGGGGTATGAATGATCAAGGATTATGTTTAGATGCAAATGGCTTACCAGAAGTATCCCTGAATCCTCATCCTGAGCGAGAATCATTGTACATGCATGGGTTCGCGCAGATTTTAGCTGAATGCCAGAATGTAAGTGATGTGATTG
>JAHPYZ010000111.1 GCA_019058425.1 Promethearchaeota archaeon | reverse complement strand
CCTCTACATGATACAATCAGTTTTAGATTAGTGTTCTCAAATAACTCTTCCTTCTTTAAATCATCTGCTTCAGTTATAAAGATATCGTATTCGTTAAGTCTTTCTACAAGTTCTTTTACATCAAAATATATGATCCCCGTTTCTCTCCAAGGTTCATATGTGATTTCTATTATTTTTTCTAATTCCTTTAAACAAGAATCTGTAATTTTTGCTGTTATTAGAGCTTTCATTTTGATCATAATTATTTATAGTTAAATTTACGTTTATTTTGGAATTAAGTCTTGAATAAAAATAATAGTTAAAACATTAAGCTTCGTAGTTTCATTAAACTCCTTATATTTCCTTCGACTATCTTTATTTTCCCATCAGAATATGCTTTTACAGCTCCTAATTCTTTATTAAATAAATCTATCATTACATATTCTCCTACAAATTCAATTTTTACTGGGGCAGTATCATCTCCAGCGTTATCTTTTATTTCTATTCCCTCATCTTTATTAACTAATACTAAAACTTTTCTTTCAGTATCCAAAAATTTCAATTGGATGGGATCATCATACTTAGCTAATTTTTTTCTTACTTTTTCATTAATATCATAGCGATTCTTTATTTCTTCCAAACATTCCTCAATTTCCTTGAATTCTGTCATTTTTTTCACTTTTTCAGTTATTAGATTGTATTTAATTAAATAGTAATTCTTCTATTAATATATTGATTGTAAAATGTAATAAACAATTCCTTAACTACCTCTAAAATCAATTTTATCAATAGAAAAAAATTCTAAATGATAAAAACAATTTTTAATTGATCTAAATTCATATACTATAGAAGTATTCGAATAAAAGTATAAAAATATAAAATTAGCTGAATTGGCTTGAAAATTAATGATTTATTTTTTGAATTTTCTAATGAAGGTCGATTCGAGGTTTTCAAAAGTCTATCCATGGGAAGAAAAAGACATAATCAATTGGAAAAAGAATTAAATATTAGAGGATCTGAAATATCTCGCCATTTGAAGAGACTTATTGAGAAAAATTTAGTTAAAAAAACAATGGATAATAGGTATGCAATTACAAATATCGGGAAAATGTTTATGGACATATTAAAGCTCTTTGAAGTATCTTTAATCTATGAAGTTTATTTTAATAGTCACGATATTGATTTATTCCCCTTATATTTGGTCTTACAGTTAGGAAATTTAAAAACTATAAGTATTAACAGTGGTACTATGCAAAATATAGAACTTTGGTCAGAAATGATTAATAAATCAGAAAATTTTATATTAGCCATATCAGATCAATTTCAGGATTCAATATTACCTGCAGTTGAAAGGAAAATTAATAATATGACTATTAAGATTAAAGCAGTAGTAGATAAAAATGTCTTGGCAACAAAAGGATACGAAAAACTGGAAAACCGCCATGCTTTTTATCAAAAAATAAACATTTCAGAGAATATTCGTATGATGGATCAAATTAATTTCTCGCTTTTGGTTACTGACAAAGGAGCTATATTATTTTTAAGTAGAGAAGGTAAAATAGATTATAGTGAGTGTTTATATGATGATAATGAGAATTTTATACAGTGGTCAAAAGACTTATTTGAGTGGTATTGGAATAAAGGAGCTGGGATTAAGTCCATTATAAAAAAGGGAAAGATATGAAAATTAAGATTAAATCTCTATAATCTACTAATTTTTGTCTTTAAATTTTTCCATTCTTTAAAGATTTTCTTGTAAATATTTGAAGTTTGTTTTTCAATTGAAATTTTTTCGAATTTCATTAACTCATCCACAATATTTCTATAATCTTGGTATAAATTCAAACCCATTAGGACATTCATCGCACATCCAATAAACGCTGAATCTTTAAATTGAGGAACTTTAATTTCTCGATCAAGAATGTTTACAAGTATTTTACAAAATTCATAAGACTTAGCCATTCCTCCTGAACAAAATAGTTTCGGTTCTGATTTGGAAAATTGATGCAATGCCTGAAAGTTTTCAAGAATCCCAAAGCAAATACCTTCTATGGCACTTTGAGCAAAGTTTTCTAATCGGGGTAATTCCTCGCCAATCATACTAGGTGGTGGAAAAATAAAAACTCCTCTTTTTATTGATGTTTGATCTTTTAAAGCCATGAGTTCAGGTCCCAAAAAAGCATAAGTAGATCGTATTACTGGTTTGTTTTTGCTTAATAATTCATTCATAACTTCATTTGCATCTCTCTCAGTATTTGAAATAAATGCGGTTTTGAACCAATCATAAGCTCTTCCTGTACCACCAGTGTTAGCTTCAATCAACCATTGGTTTTTAATCACATGACATTCTGTCCAAAAATTTAATTCAGGATCGATTATTGGTTTATCTACTACTAAATGTATGGGGGCTGTGGTCCCTAAACTAATTCCAACATTTCCAATTCCAATCACACCCATACCTAATAAGTTAGCTTGGCTATCCCCACACCCTTTGAAAACTGAAACTTTTTGATTTATACCAAATTCATTTCTTAGTTCTGGATTTAAATCTCCAACAAATGTGTTTGAATTAGTAATTTCAGGGAGTATTTCATGATTTATATCAAAAGCTTCAATAATTTCTTGACTCCATCTTTTTTTCCTTATATCAAAAAGGAGAGATTCTCCAAGAGAGCTATAATCTGAATAATACTTTCCAGTAAGTTTATAGACGATCCAATCATCTAGCATTAGTATTTTGCCGAAATTTTCGTAAAGTTCTTCTCTTTCTTCTTTAAACCATAATAAACGAGCTAATGTAAACATAAAGAATGGACTATGTGCTGTTATGTTGAATAATTCTGTTTCAGAAAATTCATCTTCTATAAGATAAGCTGAATCAATACCTCTCATATCAGTGTTAGGACCTCCGTAAATCTCATTTCCTTGCTTATCTAAGAATACGGTAGCCATCCGTTGTCCACAGGAAGAAATTCCAATAATACTATCTGGTTTATTTTTTTTTATAACTGTTTTTATACCTATTTTGACTTTATTCCATATATCATTCATATCAAGTCTCTTAGCAAAACCATTAATATCCTCATCAAAGCTATGATATTCTTGAATTGAAACCGTTTCTAATTCCAATTTTTCAGAAATTATACCAACTTTGACCTTTTTAGAGGAAATATCAACCGAAAGTATTTTTTCTGAAATTCCCATAATTAATTATCTTAATATAATATTTTTAAGTTTTCTATATCATAAAAAATGATATAAGGTTTTTAGATAGAAAGCACTTCTAAGTCAGATACTTTCTTATAACTTCACCACGTGGTTCTTTCTCTTCAAAAAGAATAGCTTGAAATGAGTATATTTTTGTATTTTTTTCTTTCCATGCATTACTTTCAAGCCAGGCTTTTGAGCACGTATGAGAAAGAAATGTTTCAACATCCCAATTTCTCCCATGATCTACGGGGACTTGAGGGAGAAGTAGACCTCTTCTCATTCCTTTCTCGACTATAAGCCCATCTCTTCCTATAACAATTTTATCTAGATATTCTTTTGGATTGTTTACCTCAAGCAATTTTGGTGGAGTTAAAATTGATAATTCAATTATTATCTTATCCATCTCATCCAGAGATACAGAAGGAAATCTTGGATCTTCAATAGCTGAACTTAGCGACACACGGTGGATTACATCATATAAAGAATAAGTAGGTTCAATATATCCGATACATCCCCTTAGAGGGTTACCAAATACATCATATTTATTCAATGTAACAAATGCACCATATTTGTCAGAAAATTTCTGTTTTATTGCATCGGGAACTGGAATCTTTCGATTATTTGTCAGAAAAAATTCGATGTTATCTCTAGCAAATTGTATTAGCATTTTACCATCTTCTAGACTAAATTCTTCATTGTTAGGCATTTTAGAGTTCCTTCATCATTTAATTTAAGTATAATTATACAGTTTAGACATATATATTTTATAGCATACGTTTAATAATTTTTCCACTTGGAACATTATTTTCAATGTTAATTTCTTTTCCATACAAAAAGACTTTCCATATTTGAACATTGGAATTAAAGTCTTCAAAAGGAGAAAATTTTGCTTTAGTTTTAAAATTCTTAGGGTTTATCTTGTAATCTGGAACTTTATCAATAATTATTAAGTCAGCATTGTATCCTTCTTTAATAAATCCTTTTTTATTTAATTTAAAGATTTTTGCTGGGTTTTCTGAAGCAGCTTCAACAAAATTTTCTAAAGATAATTGATAATCAAAAATCTTATTGAGAATTAATAATGAATATGTTTCAAAACCAGGAAATCCTGAAGGTGATTGAAAATATGCTTGAGATTTTTCTTCTAATGTGTGTGGAGCATGATCTGTTCCTATTAATTTTATGGTACCTTCAGTTAGTTTATTAAATAAGAATTTTGAATGTTCAATTTCTCTCAAGGGAGGCAAAACTTTTCCAAAATTCTCATTTTCTAGTTTTATTTTATTAGATAAAAGTAGATGGTGCGGTGTGACTTCAAAAGTTATTTTATAATTTCTTTCTGATAACTTTGCTTTCTTAATTAACAGAAAGCTTTCAATACAACTAATATGACAAAAATGTATAATTGGATAGTTATCTGATTTTAATTGATTATTTTTGATATATTCCTTGTAATTATCAATAACAAATTTGACATAATCCTCCTCTGCTTTAACTGGTTCCAGCTTACTATGCAATATTAAGGTACTTTGATCTGTTTTTCTATGTTCTTGTTCGATAAACTTTTTTTCAGTGTCAGGCAATGGATAGGAGGCATGGATAAATAATGGAATTTTATATCTAGATGAGATTTCAAGAATCTTTTGAATATTTATTGAATTTTTCCAATCAATTTCATTAATAGAGTCATGAGAATAAATCTTAAATCCTAAAATTCCCAATTGTATAATACGTTTTATCTCTTCTTCATTTATACCTTTTGGGATACCTGCGATGAATCCTACATCTACATGAATATTTTTTTCTGCTTTTTCCATCCATTTTTTAATTTGTTCAGAAGAAATTGCGGGAGGTTTTGTATTTGGCATATTAAAAACAGTTGTTATTCCAGAGAAAGCTGCTGCTTTAGTTCCTGTTAAAAATGTCTCCTTTTCACTTTGATCTAAATCTCGTAAATGGGAATGAATATCAATTATTCCAGGTAAAATTAATTTATTTTGACAGTCGATTTCTTTACCATCTTGATTATTTTGGGATAATTTCTTAATTTGTTGGCTTTTTGGCTCATATATTATTTTTTTGATTATTCCATTATTGATAAGTAGAACTCCTTTGTGTATCAAACCGTTAGTATAAATTTTAGCATTTTTTAATATCATTATACTATACAATTATGAGTGCTTTGTTGATCTTTTCTAAAATTAATATATAATATTTTGTTTTCAACACTTTTAATTTTTGAAAGTGAGATAAGTTTTGTGTTCTTCAATTCTTTAAATAACTTTATATAATGTGAGGTTCCACTTCGTAAAGTATAAGTTGGAATTATGAAGAAATCATTGTCCATGATTTCTATAGACTCTTGATTTATTTCGAAAAAATCTACTTTTTTCTGAACTTTAAGAGGATTCTCTATCACCAAAAAGCTATAATGGTTTGCTTTTAATCTATAGTAATTCATGAATGAACTAGCATCAGTAAAACTTCTTATAAAAATTCCTGGAGTTGATTTCCTCCACTCTTTTGTTTCATACATATTAGGTTTACTGATTTTTTCAAGAGCTTTTACTAAAAGCAATGTTTCTGATCTTTCATCAGGACCTAAGTACTTTAATTCTTTTCCTTTAAATTTAATTAAACTATGATCTTTTTCGATACATAAAAAAAGATTATTATATTTTCTAAGAGCATATGATAAACAGAATGTTTCTCTTATACAAGAACAGAGTCCATATACATCAACTGGGGTTTTTCCTATATCAATATCTTTCTTAGAATAGTTTGAAATACTTTCTATTAATAACAAGAAATTGACCAAGTTAATCAAATAAAATGGTATTCGTTAAAATTTAAAATTTGCCTAATTTCTTCATAAAATCGGTCGCAGCCTTTCCACCAGGTAAACCTGGCATTCCGGGCAATCCCTTCCCTTTTTTCTGCATTTGAAGAAATCTTTTCATGAATTTTTTCATTTGTGAGAATTGATCCAACATTTTGTTTATTATTGAGTAATCAGTTCCACTCCCTATAGCAATCCGTCTTTTTCTAGTTTTTTTAATGATTTTTGGGTTATCTTTTTCTTGTTGTGTCATAGAATTCAGAACAACTTCCCATTTTGCAAGGTTTGCTTCAGCATCTTCCTTTAAAGCGTCTGGAATATTTCCACCACCCATCATAGCAAGTATTTGTTTAAATTTTCCAACTTTCTTTATACTTTTTAGTTGTAGGTATAAATCATCAAGAGTAAATTTTCCATGAACCATTCTTTTAACCATTTCTGGTTCAATATCTACTTCGGCCTCTTGAACTTTTTGAACTAAAGTCCCAATATCAGGTATACCAAGTAGCGTTCCTACGAATTTTGATGGTTCAAATTCTTCGAAATCATCGATTTTTTCACCTATACCTATGAAACGTATACCTACATTTGATGCCGTGCATGCTGATAAAGCACCCCCTCCTTTAGCAGACCCATCTAATTTGGTGACGATGATTGATCCTAAATTAGTTGTTTGCGCAAATGCCTCAGCTTGGTTAAATGCTTGTTGCCCTAAAGTACCATCAATTACTAAAATTATCTCATTTGGTTTTAGTTTTTGCTCAAGGACTGCCATTTCTTTCATTAATTCTTTTTCTTCTTTATGCCTTCCAGCAGTATCTACTATTAATATATCATGTCCCTCGTTTATTGCTTTTTTAGTCTCTTGAAGAGCAATCTTTATAGCATTTTTTTCATTAGGGTTTCCATAACACTTGATACCTACCTGTTCTGATAATTGTACTAATTGTTCATATGCTCCTGGTCGCCAAGTATCAGTAGTTAATGCTCCGACCTTATATCCTTTACTTTTATAAAATTTAGCTAGTTTTGCTATGGTTGTGGTTTTTCCTGAACCTTGGATACCCACAAGTAACACAACATTCTTTTTTCCGGGCTTAATTCTTATTGGAGCGGGTTTCCCACCTAAAAGTTTAATAAGTTCATCGTGCACTAATTTAACCACAAAATCTCTCCGTCTCGCTTTCTGGAGTTTAGTGTTCATAGCCTCTTTTCTGATATTTTCAGTCATTTCAAATACAAGTTCTACTTTTACATCAGAACTTAACAATGCTCTCTGTAATTCTTGAATCAGGGCATTTATTGCATCTTTATCTACTGATGGAAGACGTCTAATCCTTCTAATAGCTGTATCTAATGACCTTCCTAATTTTTCTAAAACCATTACATTCCAATTTTGAATTTTATTTACGTACTTGAATTAGTTCTTAAAAACTAATATTTTTTTTTGAAAAAATATATTATATTATAAATTAAAAGAAATGTCAAAATTAAAAATATTTTGGATAAAAATAACTAAAGAAAGGTGTAAAAGTAATTGTCTATTAGAAGAACAGAGATACAGAAATTAAAGACTGGGCAATATATAATGGTGGATGAAGAACCTTGTTTAATTAAAACCACTGAGAGAAGTAAAAGTGGAAAGCATGGACATGCGAAGGTTAGAGTTGTTTGTGTAGGAATGTTTGACAATAATAAACGCTCACTCACAATACCGAGTGGTCATATGGTCGAAGTGCCAGAGATAATCAAAGGAAATGCCCAAATTAACTTCATAGAGGATACATCGATAAATATAATGAATTTAGAGACGTATGAATCGTTTGATGTTGATTGGCCTCAAGAGGATACCTTAAAAAATAAACTAAAGGATATCCAAGCGGATCCTAGTAAAATCTCAACCACGCAAGTAGAATACTGGCAAATGGCAGGTAGAACACTTATCAATAGAGTATTCGCTAGCTAAAGATCTAATATCCATAATTATCCATTATTTTTTTGGAACATTTGAATAGAAAAGCCGAGAGTTATGGAAAAAAAACCAATTGCTTTAGCTTGTAGGCTGGATTCAGAAAGGGCTGTTAAATTAACAAGGAGAATATTTGAGTTTTTAGTGCAAAAAGGTGAAGTAGTTTATTTAGAGACAAGAATAGCTCCGAAAATATTCCCACATAATGCAATGGATCTTGGTGAAATGAATGAAAACAATATCAAGTTCATATTGATTGTTGGAGGGGATGGTTCGATATTAAGAGTTGCTAACGGTTTGTCTCAGAAGAATCCTCCTCCCATTTTGGGTGTAAATGTTGGTTCTATAGGTTTCTTGGATGAATCTAATGAAAGAATTATTTTTAAAGATTTATCAAAGGTTTTAAATAATCAATATGCATTAGAAGTATGCTCTAAAATAACTGCATATATTGTAAAAAATTCAGGGGAAATTAGGCTGAGTAATGCATTAAATGAAGTATTAATCGTCTCATCTAAAAGTTCGAAAGTGTTACAAATATCTATTAGAATTGATGGTATTTTTCTGAATCGAAGTTATTTAGATGGAATTATCATTTCAACTCCCACAGGTTCTACTGCTTATAATCTAAGTGCAGGTGGAGCAATTGTAAACCCTACTATGGAAATTATGCAAATAACTCCTTTAAATAGTTTTGCTGGATCGGGTTTAAAACCAATATTAGTACCTATTGATTCTGAAATAGAGATTCAGCTTTTAAGACCTAGATTGGATGCTAAAATAGTAATAGATGGACAACAAATAATAAAAAGAATTGCACCTAATACAAAAATAAGAATTCGTAAAGCAAATTCTTCTAATAAGTTCATTCGGTTTAAAGGAAGTTATTATAATCGTTTGAGAAAGAAAATCATTGGTACAGTAAGAAGAGTACCGATTGATGATTCACCTGAGGAGTAGCATCTAAAAAAAATATGAATTAATTTCATTTTATTCATAATCGCAGATTAGTGCTATGAAAGAAAAGGCTTCTATATATGTTTTTGATACCAATATTTTCCTTACAGGGATTGATTTTAATATAATTGAAGCAGAAATTTATACTACTCCTTCTATAATTGAGGAAGTACAAGATCGAAGGTACGTTGAAAAAAATAGAAATATCTTAAATAAAATTAACGTATCAATTGAGACTAAAAAGTTAAAGATTAAATTACCTGAATATAAATATATTAAAAAGATACGAGAAATATCAAGAAAAACAGGAGATTTCAAAGCTCTATCAGATGCAGACAAAGAAATAATTGCATTGGCTTTAGAATTAATGGAAAACTCAATTAAAAATATTAGAATGTACTCTAATGACTATTCCATTGAAAATGTATGTTCTGAGTTGAATATCCCCTTTTCTCCCCTATATAAAGATGGGATTGAATCTAAGATTACATGGGAAATTTATTGCCCACAATGCAAAGAAATTCATCAAGCTGAAGATTTAAATCGAGTTTGTGAAAATTGTGGATCTAAATTAAGAAGGCGCCCAAAAAAATAATATAATATATTAGTGGAGATTATATATGTTGTATCACATATATGTATCGAACAAGTAGAAAATAGTGGGAATACATTAGATATGGGCGTAAAAATAAATGAATTAGTAAATGAAGTCAAACGGACTATTACTTTTGAAAATCTATTTAAAAAAAGTATTGCAATCGATGCATTTAACACAATTTATCAATTTTTGGCAATTATTCGTCAGAGAGATGGAACTCCTCTTAAAGATTATAAAGGGAATGTAACATCACATCTTTCTGGACTTTTTTATCGAACTATAAATTTTATAGAGCACAATATTAGACCAATTTATGTCTTTGATGGGATTTCCTCAGAATTGAAATTAGAAACCGTAAGAGAAAGGAAAAAAATTAAAGAAGAAGCAAGGGAGAAAATGATTAAGGCACAAGACGATGAAGATTTTAAAGAAGCTAAAAAATTTGCACAATTTACTTCTACATTAGACTCTGGGATGTTAGAAGAAAGTAAAAAATTAATTGAATATATGGGAATTCCAATAATTCAAGCCAGTTCAGAAGGAGAAGCTCAATCTGCTTATCTCGTAGAGAGAGGAGATGCATGGGCATGCGCTTCTCAAGATTATGATACTTTACTATTTGGTGGAGAGAGATTAATAAGAAATTTTGCAGTAAGTAGAAGTAGGAAAGTAAGAGAAACAACAGTAACTTTAGATATCGAATATGTTTCATTTTCCAAATTTTTAAATAATCTTGAAATCACTCGAGAGCAGCTAATTGATATGGGGATATTAATTGGTACAGATTTTTTTCCCGGAATTAAAGGCATTGGTCAGAAAACAGCATTAGATTTGATCAAAAAATATGATACAATAGAAAATATACTAAAAAATAATGTAATGATAGGAAAAAAAGAGATTATTTTAGACATGGATATAGTAGCCCAAATTAGAAACATTTTTCTTAAACCTGACGTAAAAAAAGATTACAAAGTTCCAAAACCAAAAAAGATAGATTTCGAAAAATTAGAAGATTTGCTCATCGAACAGCATAATTTTTCTAAACAAAGAGTCGAGAATGCATTGGATAGATTAAGAAAATTAGATGATGCAAAAGTTCAAGTCTCTTTGGACGACTTTATTAAATAAAATTAAGATCTCTCTTAATTTATAAACACAAAAATTTTTACTAAACTAATAATTCTTAATATTAGACAAAGAAAATAATACAAAAAAGGAAATATTATGTCATCAGAAGGTAATAATGATAAGGAGAAGGAAGATAAAAAAAAAGAAGATATGCTAGATGTTACATTGCGAGTCCAAAAGGCTAAAAAAAGGGATATCGGGCGTAATATCATAAGAATTGACCCAAAAACCATGGAAAAGTTAAAAATCCAAACTGGTGATGTTATATCTGTTAATGGCAAGAAGGAGAGTGCTGGAATTGCATGGCCAAGTTATCCACAAGATAATGGTTTAGGTATTGTGCGCGTAGATTCTAGACTTCAGAAAAATACCGGAACGAGAATTGATGATACTGTTGAAATTCGAAAAGTAAATGCTGATGTTGCTCAGAATGTTATATTAGCACCATCAAATTTTCCGATTAAAAATAATCCCAGATTTGAGAGTTTTGTAAAAAGAAAATTGAATAATTACCCAATAACGATCGACGATTATATCTTTATTTCTATTGGTATCAGTAGAGAAATCACATTTAAAGTTATTAGTATGCGTCCTGCTGGAGTTTGTATTATTAAACAAGAAACGGTATTAAATATTAGTGATAAAATTACTGAAGAGGCCGAAAGAGGACTACATTATATAACTTATGAAGATGTTGGAGGTTTAGATAAAGAGATTCAGCGCGTTAGAGAGATGGTAGAGTTACCACTAAGACATCCCTCTTTATTTAAACGTTTAGGTATTGACCCACCTAAAGGAGTACTTCTTAGAGGACCACCAGGTTGCGGGAAAACATTATTAGCTAGAGCTGTAGCTAATGAAAGTGAAGCACATTTTATTTCAATAAACGGTCCAGAAATAATGAGTAAATTTTATGGAGAATCTGAAAAAAAATTGCGAAAAATCTTTATTGAAGCAGAAGAAAAGAGCCCGTCCATTGTTTTTATAGATGAAATCGATGCCATTGCTCCCAAACGAGAAACTGTTACAGGAGAGGTAGAACGAAGAGTTGTAGCACAATTACTTGCTTTAATGGATGGACTACATGGGAGGGGTAAGGTTATTGTTATCGGAGCAACTAATAGACCTAATAGTTTAGATCCCGCATTAAGGCGTCCAGGAAGATTTGATCGTGAGATTGAGATAAAAGTACCTAATGAAAAAGGAAGGAGAGAGGTATTTCAAATACATACTAGAAATATGCCTCTTGATAAGAAGATTTCGTTAAAGCAATTTTCACAAATAACTCATGGATTCGTAGGAGCAGATATTTCTGCAGTGTGTCGGGAAGCTGCTATGTCTGCTCTACGTCGATATTTACCAAAAATTGATTTGGAATCCGAAATAATTGATCCAGAATTATTAGAACAAATCGAAGTAACTAAAGATGATTTTGAGGAAGCATTAAAAGAAATTCTACCTTCTGGAATAAGAGAAGTCTTTGTAGAAGTTCCAAATGTCACTTGGGATCAGGTGGGAGGTTTAGAAGATTTAAAACAAAAATTAATTGAAGCTGTAGAATGGCCACTCTCGCATCCTACTATATTTAGTCGTATGGGAATTACACCTCCAAAAGGAATTCTACTTTATGGACCACCAGGTTGTGGGAAAACATTATTAGCTAGAGCAGTAGCAACTGAAAGTAAAGCAAATTTCATATCTATAAAGGGACCCGAACTC
>JAHPYZ010000110.1 GCA_019058425.1 Promethearchaeota archaeon | reverse complement strand
TTTTTTCTAGAATATAAGCTAATTAGTTTTTAGCTATTATAATATTTAATTAATAATTTTGCCTATTAAATTTAATTGATAATTAAAAATTCGTTAGTATTAAGAGGAAAATAAACATGTCTAAAAAAAACAGAGATGATGATGAAGATGAAGATGAGGAAAAAAAGGAACCCTTCGATTTCTATAAATTTTTTCAGGATCCAAACAAATTCTTCAGTGATCCTAATAAATTTGTAATGGATCCCACAAAACTATTTAGATCTAAAGATTTTCAACGCCTCTTTAAAGATATCTATGAAAGAATTGCAGATAATTTACCTCCTGAGTTTCAGAATCTTTCACCAGAGGATATTATGAAAGAATTTACAAAAAATAAAGGAAAGTTTGGTTTTCCAATAATGTATGGATTCAATATTAATCTTGGTCCTGATGGCAAACCTACTATAGACTCATTCGGTAATCTTAAGGCAAAACCATATTCAGGAGAACCAGAAGTAAAAAAAGTTCGAGAACCATTAACAGAAGTGAATGAAGGAGTAGATCAGATTATAATTATTTGTGAAATGCCTGGTGTAACTAAAGAAGAAATTGAATTAAAGGCTTCTAGAGATAGCTTAACAATATCTACGAAATCTAATGTTATTGGCAGGAACTATTATAAGGAAGTTAAGCTACCTTCTGCAATCAATTCTGATTATGCCAGAGCTAGATATACTAATGGAATTTTAGAAGTAAAACTGAAAAAGATTGATGAAAAACAAACCGACATTAAAATAGATTAGATTTTACTTTTTTTGCATATTTTTTAATGGTAATTTTTGATTTTTGCTGGTAATTTTTGTACAAAACTTTATTAATCTACTTAACACATAAAAGTTTAATCAATTTTAAATTGGTTTAAAAAATGTCTGAAAAAAAAGAATATTTATCAAAAAGAGCTCTATTAATTATTGGAATTACAACCCTAGTAATAATAATAGTCGGTTTGATATCTTTAATCCCTGAAGTGAATGAAGCATTTTATTCTGATAGTTCTACTGTACAAGCTATATTCAAAGCTATTACTTATCTCGGTGAACCTATTATTTTTGTAGTTATTTTAGCAATATTATACATAGTTTACAATAAGAAATTTGCTAAAAATTTAACTTTATGTCTATTATTTTCATATTATTTAAATGGATTATTTAAACAAATGTTTCATGATCCAAGACCGGCACCTAATACAGATCTAACTGAGGATTTAGGTGTAATTGAATCATCTTATGGATTTCCATCGGGTCATTCTCAAAACTCAGTTGCTTTTTGGGGATACAGTTCTTATGAATTTAAAGATAGAAAAAAGTATAATGAAATTCCGATAATTCCGATTATCCTTTCCGTCATAATTTTTCTTATCGCAATTTCTCGGATAGTAATTGGTGTACATGATCTACAAGATGTGATTGGAGCATTGTTGATAGGAATAGGTTTTTTATTAGCATTTATATATTTAGAGCCAATTTTAACACCGCAGTTTAACAAACTTAGCTTTATTGCAAAAATTCTGTTAACTGTTGTTGTTTCTATGGCATTATTCCTAATAGGAACATTTATGTTTCCAAGAGGATATGTAGAGTTAGCAACTCAAAATCTTCCCCCCGATTATCCAGATGCAGGAGCCTTTAGTTTGGTTGGAGGCGTATTATTAGGGTTCGGTGTTGGGTATCTGATTGAACAAGAGTATGTGAAATATGATCCTTCAGAACTCACAAATAAAAAGAAAATAATTAACTTAATAGTTGGTTTAGTAATTATTTTTATTGTATTTTTACCATTTGAATACCTAATAAAGATCGACAGTGCTTTTTATAGATTTTTCCGATATGCTCTTGTATCTTTTATATTAACCTATGTAGTTCCACTAATTTGCACAAAAATCAATAAATGATATCAAATCTTTTTTTTTTAATTTTTTTAATTTTTATAGAAAATTCAAAATTTATACCGACAATTCTAACTCTCTTCTTGCGACTTCCTTTAAAAGAATGCGGTTTACTAATTGTTTGTCGTTTTGACTAACCATATCATGAGGAGTTATTATCTCGTTAATATAAATATCGTCCCGTTGAGGATGAGGTAGTACTTGTTCGAGGTGCATCTTAATTATGGGAAAAAAAAGTGATATATAAAATTTCCTATTTCTCATCTGAAAAAAAGGAAAATAAGGTACTATTTTTAAATTTAGTTAATTTTAGATTTATGAATTGCTGATGTTAGAAAAGTTTCAATAACGGTTTGACTTTCTCTCTTCCTGCGGATTTTTCAACATATTTTAGAATTCTTTTTGATAATTCCTTCTTTTTTTTAAAATAAGTTCTCATTATATCCTCTATAGATTTATCAGGATATCTTTCAACTAATGCTAGATCTCTTCTTGAACATCCACCTTGACGCATACAACAATAAGATAGTGAACCAAAACATACCAAATCTGAATCCCAATTATTTTCTTTTGAAAAAGTTTCTTTAATTTGGATAAAATCATCAGATTCAAGACCAAGTTCATCTAATTTTTCATCTCTTCTACATTTTAAACCAAAAGTAAGTGAATAACCTGGTTTACAACAAAAAGTTAAAGCACGATAATCTCCCCCCATACATATTGGTACAGGAGCATTTTTTTCCCATCCGGGAAGATCCCTAATTTTATCTTCTTCTAACTTCAAAATAATCTTGAATAGCCCAGCTTTCTAATATTTAAATATAAATATAATAAGAGGGCTCGGTACGGGAATTATTCCGAAAAGAATAGGTTTCTTTACGTTTGAACCCGTCTCTAGGGATTCACATTAAGGTTTCTATAAAATATAGAAATGTCCCCAATACTAACCACTATACAAACCGAGCCATTGCTTGTTTTTTTTATAATAAACCTAAATGATTTTTTGTAAAAAAATTTAATTATCGCATTTATTTTTCCTTAGTAACAGAAATTATAAAATCTAAACATTGTTTAATAGCCTTATCTAGTTCGTTAGAATTATCTATTACTAAATCTGCTTCTGGAAATAATTGATTATTTTTTGCACGTTCTATTCTTTTTTGTATTAATTCTAAGTTTTCCCTACCTCGATCCTTTATTCGCTCAATGGTTAATTCAAGAGGAACGTAAATAAATATTACTTTAAGATTCTCATATCTTTTTCTTGTTTTTTCTATAACTGCTCGACTTACATTTATTAAGACTGAATTTCCTTTTTTTAACCAATCTTCAATTTCAATGGATATACCATAATCTAAATTATAAATATGCCATGTTATGGCAAATTTTCCTCTTTTTTTTAGCTCATGGAATTCTTCAATTGTTATTGAAAAATTACTTTCCGTTTTGGATGATGGTCTTGTAATATATCTTTTAGGGGTATATATCTGCTTCAAATGAGAGGGATATGTTTCTGATACTCCTGAAATTATTGAATCCTTACCAGAGCCTGAGTTTCCAACAATTAAAAACAAGATACCAGGATATTTTTTCAACATGTTCCTAATGAAATAAAACAATAAATATTTTAAACCTAAGTGGAAAACAATTAAAAATTAAAAAATCATAAAGACTTATAAGCATAATTTATGTTAACAATCTTGAATAAATAGTATTATATAAATATTAATCTATAAGTTTCTTCCTTTGGCAATGGAGAAAAAAAATATGAAGCAAATCCCAAATATCTCCGATATTCCTGAAAGTTATCAAAGATATTTAGATGAAATTTATACAATCTCAAGAAAAAAAAAGGGTGGATGGGTTACAAACAAAGAAATAGCAGAAAGCCTTCAAGTTGAGCCAGCTTCAGTATCAGGAATGCTTGAAAAATTAAAAAATCGGGGATTAATTAAATGGGAACCAAGAAAGTCCATAAGATTAACTGAAAAAGGTAAAAAAATAGCTAGACAATTAAGTGAAATCCATAATCTTCTTTACCAATTTTTTGCAAATGTTTTGAAAATAGAAGATAAAAAGGTTATTGAGGCTCTATCTTGTGAAATAGAGCATCATATAACGCGAGATGTAAAAACTTCATTAGAACAATTTCTATCAAAATATTTGGATGGGTAGATTTAATTATAATCCTTAATTCAATGATGCAACAAACTTAAAACATTATTTTTAGCGTACTAAAAATGTCTGGAGTTTTAAATGATAAAATAAGCTATGTTCATAAGATATTTGGAAATTTTTCTAACTTTATTGAATTGAGTGATTTTAGATCATATTTATTGTTTACCTTGACTAGTCAAGTTCCGACTAATATTATGGCTCAATTGGGACTAGGCTCTAGTAAAGAAACTATAAGTCTACCATATAATCCAATATTTAATATATATTATCAGAAAATTAATTTAATCTCAGCAGGCTCGTTAATAATATACGTGAAAAATGAACCTATTACTGATAAATTTGTTTTGGAAAAAGATGATCCTGTAATAAAAGGTTTCCTAAAACCAAATGAAATGAATTTAGCTTTTCGAGGTAAAGAAAAATTTATATTTCCTTTGATTAGTGATTGTAGTGCACTAGATATCGATGGGAATTCTAAATTAATTATTAGAATTGATGATTTATTCCATTCATTAGAAAGTTTTCTAGCTGTTGCTGAACCAAACCTACTTTTTGTTTTAAACGCATCTGATGATACAAAACCTGATATCCTATTTACATTTAATATGATGCCTGAGATGCCGAGTCGAACAGATCAAAAAGTCTTAAAAATAGATGTATTATTAGATAAAGATCATAAGACAAGAGATAAGACATATTTAAAACGAGATCAAGATTTTACAATAAAATATTTGAATATCATTAAAGATGTAAGTCATGCCGATACTTATAAATCCGCATTTTCATTAATTATGAATATAAAATCATTTTCAAAACCATGATATCTCTCATATCATTTTATTTCTCTCTTTATTTTATTGAATTCCCTAAGATAAAATGCATATTATCGCATTAATATCGTATTACTTTTATTACATAGTTGATAGAATCGTATTCGTTAGCAATTAAGCGATTAATACAATTAAAGGATTAATATAATCAATTTATAAAGCATCCGACAAAATATATAAAGTACAGTATCAAATATTCAGTTTAATTTTAAATATTTTAATAAAAGGGTTGTGTAAAATGAAGATTATTACAATAAATTTACCAGAGAAGTATTTGCAGGCAATTCAAATTTTAAATGACATGGGTGTTTATCCTTCCAGGAGTGAGGCGATAAGAATTGCCCTGAATGAATTCTTAGCAAAAGAGTTAAAAATGTACAAAGATCTCGATGATGATTCTTTCTCGATGCTTATAAGAAGTAAATCAAAAAAAAAAAAATAAAATCTTTCTTTTTCTTCTTTTTAAAATTTACATTCCTTTTCCCTCTGTTTTAATTTAAAGATATTTCCTCATCCAAATTTATTAAAACATTAAATAGGATAATAACGAATTTATTATAACTAGGTGAGTTTAATTAATTAAAGATTATTCCTAATTTTAAATATGATTAATACAGAACTCAAGATATAAATACTCAACTGCTTTATTTTCAATTAGAAAAAAGGAGTTCAATGTTAATGAAAATTGGTATAATTGGTACAGGAAGATTAGGAAGTGCTATAGGTAAAATTTGGACAGAGAAGGGTCATGTGATTATGTTTGGCTCTCAAGATCCCCAGAAAGCAAAAAAATTAGCTAATTCAATAAGCACCAATGCGAATGGTGGAACATTTAAAGAAGCCGCAGATTTTAGTGATGTTCTTATTCTCGCAATTCCATGGTCTGGAGCAAAAGAATCAATTAAAGCAGCAGGAGATTTAAATGGGAAGATTATCGTTGATTCTACCACAACTGCAGCACCACATTTAGGAGGAGCTATCATACGTATTACTCCCTCCGCAGCAGAAAAAATCGTAAAATGGGCAGAAGGGGCTAAAGTAATAAAAACGGTTCACACTATTGGAGTAGAAAGTCTAGATAAATTACTTTTTGGTACCCAACAAGCGAGTTTATTTATTTGTGGAGATGATTTAGACGCAAAATCAAAAACTAAACAATTAGGACTAGATCTCGGTTTTGATGTGATTGATGCTGGACCACTCATAAATGCTAGACTTATTGAACCTCTGGCTATGCTTTGGATTGAATTGGCGTATAATCAAGGAATGGGGACTGATATTGCCTTTAAACTATTAAGACGAAGAAAATCTAAATAAATAAATCTTTATATTTTCCTTTTTCATTTTCATTCTTTATTTTTGAAATGAAGAATTTTTCACTTCAACAGATATATACTTCAATAAGAAATTAATTCAAAAATTATAAATAATCACACATAAATTATCTATCTATAATTGCTTTTTAATGATTGAATTATGAAAGTGGCAAGATATTTTAGTAATGATGATATAAGAGAAACTGAGATACCTAAACCAGAAATTGGTCCGGGAGAGTTCTTAGTTAAAGTTAAAAGATCAGGAATCTGTGGATCTGATATATTGGAATATTATAGAAAAGCAAAAATGAAGAAATTGGGAGTAGATTCTTTAATTTTAGGCCATGAGATTGCTGGAGAAATAGTAGAAAAAAGTGAGACTATTAAACATCTAAGAGTGGGAGATCGTGTATTTGTTTCACATCATGTACCATGTTTTGAATGTCATTATTGTAAGCAAGGCCACCATACCGCATGTGATTTACTTCATAATACAAATTTTGATCCTGGAGGTTTTGCTGAATACGTAAGGATTCCTAAAATTAATATAGAAAAGAAAGGAGTATATGTTTTAGATAAAAATGTATCTTATGAAGAAGCAGTTTTTATAGAACCATTAGGATGTGTATGTCGAGCTCAACGTTTAGCAAACATTAAAAAGGGCTTAACTGTTTTAATTCTAGGTTGTGGTGCATCTGGATTATTACATATTAAATTAGCAAAACTTAGAGGCGCCAAAAAGGTTATTGCAACTGATATTAATGAATTTCGATTAAAAAAAGCCCTAGAGTTTGGAGCGGATGAAATATTTAACGCAAATGTAGATTTACCAGAAGAAATAAAAAAGATCAACAAATACAGATTAGCAGATATTGTAATAGTATGTACTGGAGCATTATCCGCTGCCAATCAAGCATTAGATAGTGCTTCCCCAGGAAGTAAAATCATATTTTTTGCAGTGCCTGAGCCATGGATCTTTCTAAATGTTCCAATAAATAAGTATTGGAGGAATGAAATTACGATTATGACGTCTTATGGGGCCGCTCCTGAAGATTTAGACGAAGCGTACAACTGGATACTCTCAAAAAGAATTAATGTTGTAGATTTAATAACACATCGATTCCCACTTAGCAAAGCTGGAGAAGCATTTAAAGTAGTATGTGAAGCTGCAGATTCAATTAAAGTGATCTTAGAAATGGATTAAAATAAAGATCTAAAGAATACTATTTATTAAAATGTTCACTTCTCTGGATATGCTTTCTAATTATCCAAGATTCCCATAGAGAATATATTTCTAGTAAAAAATCTTTCAATTTTTTTTTAGGGAAAAAAATATCTAATTTAAGTAATTGATTAACAGCTTCATCTTCAGATTTCGTCAAAAATTTTGAAGTTTTTAAAACATTATCTACTTTTACTTGGTTTACCATAATCTTTTTTCTCATATATTCAAAAGGGTGTGTATTTGGATGATTTATAATATAAGAATGACTTGAAGTTAGAAATTTTGCATTACTTAAAAAAATCGATTCTGCCTGATTAATATCTTTAATATATTGACTTATAGAGGCATCTCTAAATCCATACCAAGGACCAAAGCCATCAATCCCAGGTTCTGGCTTATCAAATCCCAAACAACTTATGTGAAATACTTTATCTTGAGGTATCAAAAAACCAATATGTGCTTTTGAATGACCAGAAAAAGGGATTGTATCTACAATAAAATTTTCAAACTTTAGTGTTTCACCTGGTTTGAAAGAATTTACATAATTACATTTATGAAAACCATTTAATTCTCCAAATTTCTCAATAGAAGAATACTCAATTGATTCATCAAAACCGAATCCTCTATAAAAATTGTGGAGATTCAGTAAAAAATTCGCTTCAGGATCCGGAGCATGAATTTTAGCTCCTAGTTGTTCCCAAGCATAAACGTGACTAGTATGATCAATATGCGCATGAGTACACACATAATTAGAAACTGGACCATATATCGTATCTATTTTTTCAATATATTTAGGTTCAATATTTAGATCAAGAATAATTAATGTTTTATTTCTACCTTCTTTAGGTAAAATTAAGAGCCCATCACAACAGGAAAAGAAAAAGGGGACTTCTTTTTGATGAACTAGTAAAATATCATCTGTAACCTTGCAGATTTCGAGATTATCTATTTTTGGAATAGACATTGATGTAAAGTTTAATAATTCTTTAACCAAACTGCTATAAGAAATAAATTAAACTTTAATAAGTTGACTTTAATAAAAGTAAAGTAAATATAATTACACATATGAAGGGATAATCATTTTACTTAAAGATTTATTTACTTAAAATATATATCCAAATTTTCAAATTAATCAAATAAGCTTTTAGCTGCGTATCAATTATTTCGAAGAGATTTCGATTTATTGGTACAGTTCTAGGTTTAATTAAGAATTCTATGATTTATATAAAAAAAATAATTATAGCCCTTTTGGACCTTGTTTATATATTTCAAATGCTTCATCCACAGATGCATTATTATGTACAATTTCCCGAACTGCTCTAATCATTCCGATTGGAGAATCACTCTGGAAAATATTTCTACCCATATCAACTCCAACTGCTCCTGCCTCAATTGCATTTTTAGACATTTGTAATGCATCTCTTTCTTCAATCTTTTTTCCACCTGCTATAACAACTGGTACAGGACAAATACTCGTAACATTTTCAAAATTAGGGCAATAATAAGTCTTTACAAATGTAGCACCCATTTCTGCTGCCATTCTACTAGCCATTCCCAGATATCTATCATCTCTAACCATTTCTCTTCCAACCGCAGTGACTGCTAATGTTGGAATCCCATATTCCTGTCCCCAATTAACAAGTTTTGATAAGTTCATCAAACTTTGCTTCTCAAACTCTCCTCCAACAAAGATAGAACAAGTTATTGCTGAAACGTTTAATCTTATTGCATCTTCAATTGTTACATTAATTTCTTCATTTGAGAGTTCTTTCAACATACTGGCTCCAGCTGATACCCTTAGTACAATTGGTGTATCAATATTGGGATCAACACAACTTCTCAGCATCCCTCGTGTTAACATTAATGCATCAGCATATTCAAATAACGGATTCAAATCTCCAAAACATTTTAATTGACCTGGAACGTTACCAAAATAACCGTGATCTACAGCTAACATTACACAATGTCCGGATTTTGGTTTTATTATCCTTGATAACCTATTTCGCATTCCATAATCCATTTCAGTTCACTTTTTACTGATATTTTTGATTTAAGATAATTTTGTAAGATAATATAGGATCTCTATTTTACTTTTTCTAAAAAAAAAGATATAAAATACATTCAGATAAGAGTATTTAAATTACGCTTAAGAATTCTCCAACTCTATTCTTAATTTTTGTAACGACTCTCTTCGAAATATTTCGACTAATAAACTCTTTAATTAAATTCAATCGATAATTACTAATTTTTTTAATACTAAGAGCTTTAGAGACTTTAACTACTAAATCATCTTCATATATTTGATCTACTGATTCGAGGATTGATACTGTGTAATGTGCTTCTTTAATTAGCTGAGTTATATCTTGTTGCAATAGTTTTAATTGTTCTTCTTCATCAATTATTTCCAAGGCTCTTTCAATGATTTGTTCCTCGAATTTTAATTTGACTGTCCAAGGAGTCTGAAAAATGTGTTGAGCTGTATCCAATATTAAAGCATTTTTATCCTTTACTTTGATTTTATTTATATCAGGGTCTTCAATTATATTGATTGTTTTGCTTCCTCTATATGTCTCTGGTAATATATTATCTCCAATTGAATTCAATAAGGCTTCACTGTATTGGAAATCATCATCTTTTATTATGTAAGCGGGATAATTAAATATTTTTGCATGAATAAGACTGAAAATCCCGTAGATCCCAAAAATTTGAATTAAATTCCTAAGATTTACCCTTCCTGCAAGTTGCATACCAGTTTCTGGAGAAATAGTGCTCATCAGAATGTCAATCTTCTCATAACCTCTTACTATTCCTTTTGTATCTACAAAGACGATAAATTGGTGTTCTGGGCATACTGCATTGATTGGTATTTGAATTTTAATTGTACCAAACTTTTTTTGCGAGAAAACTGCTTCAGGTATATTAATGTTTTTAACTTTTCCACATGTAGGACATATAATTTTAAGTACTTTATATGATTCAGTCATATCGCGTCTTGTCAAATTGATGTTTCTACTACTATTTATTAATAGAGAAATTCTACATAAAAAATTTAATGAAATTCATATAACTTAAAAATTAAAGATTATTCATAAAATACCTTTAACTGAACGATGAGTTTATTATTTTAAGAGATCTTCTAATTGTATTTTCCAAATCTGATAATCTGACACATAATTATAACCGCAAACAATAGTTAATTCTCGTTTTTTAATAATTTGATTAATTTTATTTGCTCCTTCCCTAGTTGCTTTTTTTGATCCATAAGGATTAAGAATAAAACTCTTTTCTACTGGGATTAGATAATCACAAATAAAGAGGATATCTTCAAAAATATAAAGAGTGAATCCTTGAGTATGACCATCAATATGAAATGCTTCTATTCCAGATAAATTAAAATTTTGTGTAAATCTCTTATCAAAAGGATGCATTGAAGAAATTGAATGTGCAGCATCACTCTTATGAATCCATATAAATGCAGTATAATATCCTCTATATAGGTTAGATGCTCCAAGAAAATGATGGTGTGTAAATAAAATTTTATCCATTGGTTCTAAATCTTTAGAGAAAGTTGAAGGACAATCAATCCAAATTCTCTGATTATCTATTTTAATACTATATGCAGAATGTTCAAGTCCTAATGATGGATTTGAATTTAAGCGAACTACTTGATTTGTTACCCTTGAACTTACAATATTATATTTTTGTGAGCACTCTTCAGCAGTTATGAAATTTTCATTAGAGGAGCCACAAAATTTACAAGACTGTAAATACTGCCCTATCATATTATAACCGCATTTTGTGCATACAAACTGATTTTGAAGCTCTATCATTTCACTTAATTTGTATAGAATAATCTAAATATTAATAAATATTCTTACGGAATATTTCTTATTGAATATTTTCAGATTTGTTTTTAAATAATATGGATGTTAGATTTATGGATATTGAGATTTCTGAAGAAGATTCAGAGTATATGTATGACATCATTCAAAAAATAATAGATGAATGCGGTCCTCGAATGCCTTGTAGTCCGCAAGAAGCAAAAGGAGCAGAAATGATAAAAAATGAACTTAAGAAAACTTGTGATGAGGCAACTATTGAACCTTTTACTTGTCATCCAAGAGCAGCTTTAGGTTGGATAAAAATTGACATATTATTAGTTTTATCATCAATTAGCTTATTTTTTTTAATTCAATTATTAATAAATTCATATTGGGTATATTTCTTAGCCCCATTAGCAGCCTTCCTAGCATTTTTGGCAATTTTAATTGCATGGGAGGAATTTTTTAGTTATAAAGAGTTTATTGATCCCATTTTTAAACAAAAAGAATCTCAAAATGTCATAGGTAAAATTAAACCTGAAGGAGAAATAAAAAAAGTTCTAATTTTCTCTGGACATCATGATAGTGCATTACAATTTAATCTTTTAAGATATTTGAAATATGGATACGAAATAATTATATTTTTAGGATTAGGGATTATGTTTTTTTGGTTTTTTGCATCCTTATTCTTTGTTATTCTCTCTCTTTTCTCCCTCTTGCTTGATCTGACAATAATTTATCAATCTTTTTTTAATTTAGTAATTTGGTTATTAATTATCGGAAGTATCCCATTAATCGCGTTGTTTTTTTTTGTTAGTCCTGGGGAAAGAGCCAATAAAGTTCCAGGAGCTGTCGATAATTTAAGTGCAGTTGCAATCATTTTAACTTTAGGAAGATATTTGAAGGATAATAAAGATATTATACCTAAAAACACAGAAATAAGAATAATATCATTCGGTTGTGAGGAAGCCTTCTTAAGAGGTGCTTTTCGCTATGTAAAAGCACATTTAGAAGAATTACAAAAATATGATGCTGAATGTATCAATCTAGATGCAATAGGAAGTATTAATCATATCGCATTTTCAGTAAAAGAACCAACAACAAGAACGATTCATAGTAAAGAAGTTGTTGAAAAACTTATACGTGCTACTGAATTAGTCGGTATCAAGGCAAAGGTTGCAGGTTTAGG
>JAHPYZ010000109.1 GCA_019058425.1 Promethearchaeota archaeon | reverse complement strand
CTACTAGGATATGGAATAACACACGGTGTTGCTTTAGAAGGAGCTCTAAAAATACGTGAAATAAATTATATATCAGCAGAAGCTATGTATTCCTCTGAATTTAAACATGGACCATTAAGTATTGTTGAGAATAATTATCCGGTTATATATGTTGTAGCTCCTAATGACAAATACTATGTTACTTCCCATGTTTCAGAAGTTGAATGTCGAGATGGAAGACCAATTGTGATCGGTGAACATATTAAAGGACTAGATAAATATGTAAAACCAGGCGATTATTTTGAAATTCCAAAATCATCACAGCTTATCTCACCAATTTTGAGTGTAATTCCTCTACAGCTACTTGCGCTTTATATGTCCATTGAAAGGGGAATTGATCCTGATTATCCAAGAAATCTATCAAAAACATTAACTGTAGATTAGAGAGTTAAAAAGTAAATAAAATAAGAAAAGATTTCAATATTATTTAATAGAGTAATAGGAATTATTTGAGGTTTGATTTTTGAGTGATTTAGAAGGACTGACAAGGAATTTAATAAAAAAAGGATTTTCTGACCATCAAATTATTGAAAGATTAGTATTGGAATATCACGATTACAAAGATATTGATGATAATTTAGCTATACAATATGCTAAAGCAATTTTAGAAGAATGTCAAAAGAGTGATATCAATAGAGTATCTAATCCATTTATCAAAGAACTATTAGATATAAATATGGCTAAGGTTTCAGTTGGTAAGCAAGGTGTTGGATGTAGAGGGAGTGGTGATTTCTTTGTTCATAAATTAATAGCAGAACTTTCAGAAACAGAATATAAAGCTTATCTAGCACCTACATCTTTAGATGATGCTGGAGCTGTACGATTATGTGATCTTCAAGGGGAGCATTTTGATGAGAATGATCTAATTATTGTATCGAAAATGGAGGGGATTCATTCTCGATTAAGTGATTTTCCATTCATATGTGGTTTTCATGTAACCCGGGCGTGCCTAAGAGATTTATATGTTAAAGGCGCAAAACCTATTTCCATAATGATTGATGCCCACCTAGGTGATGATGCAGATGTCGGAAAATTGTTTGATTTTATGGCAGGAATTTCTACAATATCAGATTTAGCAAAAGTCCCTATTACTGCGGGATCCACACTCCGAATAGGAGGAGATATGGTTATTGGAAACCGTTTGGTTGGCGGTGTTAGTGCTGTTGGAATTTGTGATCGAATTTTGGCAAGGAGAAATATCAGTATTGGAGATAGGATTTTAATGACTGAAGGTGCTGGTGGGGGAACCATAACAACAACAGCAATATATTCTGGAAACCATGATGTAGTCAAAGAGACACTAAATATTAAATTTCTTGAAGCTTGTAAGGTCATATTAAACTCAGACTATTTAGGTGAAATACATGCGATGTGTGATGTTACAAATGGTGGGTTAAGAGGAGATCTCTATGAGATAAATTATGAGGCAAATTGTGGAGTCACAATTTATGAAAAGGAAGTAAAAAAACTTGTAAATCCTAATGTTCTGAAATTGCTTGATAATGTGAATGTTGATTATTTAGGAGTTTCTTTAGACTCTCTCCTAATTTATTGTACAAAAGATGTTTCGAATAAAATAATTTCAGATCTAGAGGAGTATGAAATTGATTGTTCTGAAATTGGATATGTTGATGATTCAAACCAAATTAAAATGATCTATACCAAAGATAAACAGGAAAGCATTTTACCTCGATTTCGAGAATCAGCTTACACTAAAATAAAACAAGAAATTGGAGAAGAAGAACCAGAATCTAAGGAACAGATGGAAAATAAAATACAAATGACTGCGTCAAGCGCAATTATGAAACGAAATAAGATAATAAAATATATAAAGAATCAATAATCAATCCAAGTTAAGACCCTCATTCATAGAGCCAGAACGAAATCCTCCAAGATCTACTGTAACATAAATAAATCCAAGCTTTCTTAACTTTTCTCTAATTATTTTCATATTTTGTTCACTAAGAACTCTAGGGAGATCATTTTGTAAAAATTCGATTCGACCTAAATTATCTTCATGTAATCTTACTCTTAATTGCTTTAATTTAAATTTATTTTTGAGGAATTTTTCAGCTTCTCTTATCATATATATTTTTTTTTCATCGATAATTTGACCATAAGGAATGCGAGAAGAGAAACATGCCATCGATGGTTTTGTTTGAACGTCTAATTCATAATATTTAGATATCTGTCTAATCTCATTTTTATTTATATTAAATTCTATATATGGAGTAGATATGTTGAGTTCTTTTAGAGCTTGCATCCCGGGTCTGTAATCCGAAAGATCATCAATGTTTGAACCATCTAATATAATATCAAAAGTCTTTGAATTCTTAATTTTAATAATTGTGTTATATAATCCAGTTTTGCAAATATAACATCTATTTAGCGGATTACATTGGAAATTCTCGTTTTTTAAGGGATTTCTGTCAATAATTATATGATCTATGCCGTATTTTTTGGCGAATTGAGATGTTTCATCGATTTCTTCTTCAGGATAAAGAATAGACCGTTCAGTTATGAGTAGTGTGTCCTTAGCAAATCTTTTAGATAGAAAAGCAAGAAGTGAACTATCAACTCCTCCTGAAAAAGCTACTATAACCTTTTTTCCCTCTAAAAACGAAATGACACCCTTTACCTTTTTTTCTAAATTTCTAGGTAATTCCATAATTAATTCCTAAATATATAAGATTAATATCCTAACAATGAAAACTAAGTTTTTAACTTAATAATTCTAATTAATAAGAAATTCTAAAAAAATATTCATAAAAAAGAATGAATTCTAAAAAAAAAGTCGATAATTGACATTTTTGCATAAAGCTTTATATACCAAAAATGCAATTTACAATATTATGGAAAAAAAATGGTTTATCTTAATTGGAATTATTATAGTAGTTTTAATAATTATAATTATCCTATTTTCTACAGGCATTGTTGTGATACCAGGTATTGGTGGCGACGGCGGTGGCGGTGGTGTTTTCGGTTAGTATATAGGTACTAAAAAAAGAAAAAAAAATATAATTATAAAGAGATTAATAAAAATCTCTTTTTAATTTTTGAAGTTTACTCACTTTGTAAAAGTTTCCAATCATACTACCTAGAATTGCGATTATTATCCCAATTATTACCCAGAAAAAAATAATATAAGCCATATTACTGGTATCATATGGAATTATAGGGACAGCTCCTCCAGAAAATAGAGAAATTGGAAAGATTTCGGGATTATTTAAGAGAATTAGAATTATAGGAATGTATATCAATGAATATAAAGCCTCTAGGACTAACATTATTTGTTGTCCTGTATGATTCCTAACTCCAATAGCTAATCGAAGAAGGTCAATTAATCCACTTATGACCATTAAAGATCCAAAGATCTTTAACCAATTTAAGAATTCAGGCTCAAAAAGACCTGGGATTTCAGCAAAAGGTTGAACTATTATAAATAATCCAAATATGAGACCTGCTATAGCTCCAAAAATTAATTCTCCTATTGTGACTACTTGTTTCTTTTTCATTTCTCTTTTTATTTGAGCAGCCTCCTTCCTTTCCTCTCTACGTTGCTTAGCTCTTTCTAATTTTTCTTCTCTACGTATTTTCGATTCCATAAGTTTTTGTTCTCGTCTCAGTTGTGCTGCTGCTAATTTTTCTTTAGTTACTGCTTTAATTTCAGCTATTTTCTCCTTTGTACGAGATCTTGCTTCTGTGATAGTTTCTTTTGTTTTTTGTTTTGCCTCTTCTAATATACTTTTAGTATATTCTCGAGATTCTTTTATTCCTTTTTCTGATATATGAAATGGAAAGATTAAAGCTAATCGCGAGGGAATAACCCCAAAATCTTCTGGTAAAAAACCTTCCATGGAAAAATAAACAAAAATTATAGTTATTACAAGAGCAGTGATCAAACAGCCAATCCACATTCCTGAAAACATTTCTCCAAGAGTTAAAAACCAATTAAAAGGTTGAAAAATAAACTTAAAAATTGAAACAATAACATTAATCCCAATTACAATAAGGAAGAAAAAAAGCATCGATCTTATATAAAAGTCAAATAATTCTTCTGTTAAATATAGTTTTGGAGTACCTCGACGTTTGTAAAGTTTTGCAATACTTTCTGGAGTACCAATCTGTATAAGTGCTTGTTGTATATCAATATCCGAAGGTTCTTGGCCATTAGCGATATCTTTTGCTTCATCTAGGATTTGAGATTCTAAATCTTTTAAAACCTTATCTACTTCTTCTTTCTTGAGTTTTAACCATTCAGGAAGTTTTTTATATACCTGAGTAAGATAATCATTTATCATTTCTTGTTCAGAATAACTCATTTTAAAGCCTCCAATTTTATTAAAAAATATTTACTAATTATGATATTAATTAGTTTTAAATCTGGGATTTTATTAAAACTAATGGAGTCCATTTTTAAATGAGAAGTTATTTAACAATTTACCACTTGAAATCAGGGTTGAAAAAGAGGATTGAATTTAACTTCTGTAAAGTAATGAAAACAATAACATAATACCATGCGAGTGAGCTAAACATGAGCACCCATTCAAGCAACTGTCTTGTTAATGGTGCTGGTGCGATTAGATATAATATAGCGGCTGTTGATGGTCCAAATATCATAAAATAACCAACAGCTTTAGGAAATATTCTTTTCCTTAAGATTATTGCTAGACCAGTGAAAAAAGCCCCAATAGCAAATCCACCAAAAGCGGACGAAGCGAAATAAAAATGTAGATCAAACGGAGATCGATCTAAGCTAAATACTCCTACAAAAAACATACCAATAACACCAACAAAAAGACTACTCACTCCTATATAGCCAAATATTCGTCTAAATAGGATGGTATAATGCTCTTTCTTTGAGTTATCTAATTTATAATTCTGATGCGCACTATACAATCTAGTCAAATTCAAGATCAAAGGGACAATAAATATTGCACTTAATATGCATGTTAAATCCAATATGAAGGGAGCGGGAGTATATATAAGGGATCCTAAATCACTTATCCAATTATACCAAAGACTATATTCAAGAGACCCAAAATTGATTGCCACGATTAATCCTGTAATTAATCCTGGTAAAAAAGTGATTAAACTAACATAAATTGAAATTTTAACTATTTTAGGTTTAGTGAGCGTATCGTAAATGTGTTTACTGTTTTTTCTCACTTTTAAGATAATTGGATCAATGAATTCTTTATATGAACTTTTTTGGCCCATTTTATAATACCTTTATTAGTATAGTATTAACATTATATGAATATAAAATTTATTCTACCCGGAAACTGAAATCAATTTATTCTTAATCTTAACCCGTCTCCTTATATATAAAATTAAAATACCGCTATTTAATTATTTTGATCTCGTTAATTTGAATTAATCTGATTTTCCTTTTATGAAAAATTTAACTATTAAGAAAAAAGTATTCTAACTATAGAATAAGCATAAATTTACTTCTTACTAAAAAAAAATTGGTTATAAACATTTATGACCTTATATTCAGATAATTGTGTTTTGTTTCATTGTCATATTCAACCAAAAAAGTTTTTCCTACAAGTTCTTCTTTCTCTAGTTCTAAAAGAATTTTTGAATCTGATGGGATAAAAGCAAAAGTACGTTCTTCACTCTTTAACCGTCCCATTACTACGCCTAGTTCTGGTGAGCCTTTTCTATCATATATAATCGTATATGCTTCTATTTTAAGTTCTCCATTCGCTATTTCAATTGGCTCTGGCAGAGTTTTTGCATTAATTTTTTGTTGTATATCATCATAATCATAATCTTTCCAATCTAAGGCAGGAGGATTATTTCCATATATCCCAACCGATTCTGATGTATTATATCCTCCATTTGCTAATATCATTGCTTTTATTGATGGGTCTTTTTGAATAAGATTAACGGCCATTACAATAGGATGCATTGAATAACTGGAAAAAGGTCCTCCAAAAAATGAGAGGCCCCCTGTGATCGTTAAATCACGTGGATCATCATCAGGAATTCCAATTTCTTGTCTTGCAATTTCAACCATACAAGGAAAGCAGCTATAAAGATCAAAAACATCAATATCCCGTAATTTTAAACCTGCTTGCTTTAATGCGAGTTTTGCGGCTTCTTTTATTGCCGGTGAATCGTATAACTGAGGACGTTGAGTCATATAAAAAATATTATGAAGATCTGCCCCTCCCATTGGATATACCCACATTTTTTTATCAATACCAAGATCGGTTGCAGTTTTTACATCTGTCATGATTAGTGCAGCTGCTTGATCTACATAAAGATTTGAAACCATATGCTTAGTATATGGATGACAAACTATACGATTACTAGGGCAAGGGGTAATTATTTCTTTAGATTTAAGTTGTCTTTGTATCCAAGCATCTGGATTCTCAGAAGCTATATAAGAAAAGCGTTCATATCGTTTTCCAATCTTATATAAATGCTCTTTCATACTCTTACCAGAAACACCTCTCAAAGCAGTTTCGATTAAAGCGTAGACATATGTGGGATTAGTAAGTTTATAACTATTTTCAAAATTGCTTAAATAGAAAATAATTGCTTTTCGAGCTTTATCTGCTGCTTCTGGAGGTGGTGGTGGCCAATCTAAAGTAACTTTATCTTTTTTAGCACGATATCTAGAATAAGATGCCTCTCCTCCAGCAATTAATATAAGTTTACTTTCACCTAAAGAAATTGTTTTAGCAGCTTTATTAACTAATAATTGAGGGGTATTTCCACTTATAGGAGCTGTATATAATTGAACTGGCTTTATTTTAAGGAGTTGACTTAGTTCCTTAGGAGCATCTTCATAAATCCAACTTGAAATTGTAGACATATATAATACATCGATTTTTTCTTGTAAATTATATACTCCTGTTCTTACAAACGCATTTTTACAAGCTTTCGCAATCAAATTCAGTGGATCGAGAGGTGATTTTACATCTCTTTGTTGTGTGATTTGAGCCACTCCTATAATTACAGGTGTATTATTAAGATCCATATGCAGAATTAAGTTCTATAACTAGAAGTTTCGGTTTGAATTAGTAAAAAATGGTGAAAATTTAAAGTTTAAAATTTTTTTGAATAGTAAAGTTTAAATACTATATATAATATAGTATTCATAGAATACTATATTATTAAAAAATAGTAAAAAATAACCTAAAAATTAAAACAATGGAGTCGAAAAATATGATAAAACGGATAAGAGAGCTAGATCCAAAAGCTTTAATAGCATCAAAAGAGTTTAGAGAATACGTAGAAAGGCAAGAAACCGAAATTAATAGGGGTATAAGTTCACTTTGCATACTATCTATACTTATCCAAGCGGGTGATGATGGTTTACATGGTTACAAAGTCTTAAAAGATCTCACAGATCAAACAAATGAGATGTTAGTAATAGAGGAAGGAACACTTTATCCAATATTAAGGAAGTTAGAAGATGACAATATTATAAAATCTGAAAGAGAAGAATCAGGAAGGAGGAGAAAATTTTATAGAGTAACTGATTATGGATATAAAATATTTAACCATCTTGCTGGATTTTATAGTAAATTAACTGAAGCTATAGCACCACTCTTTGATGTAAGTGTTAATTTAAAATCAGAAAAGTATTTATTTTGTCCGATGTGTGCTAACAAAATCGAGCTTAATAATCTTGAAATTCGATTTTGTGATGTATGTGGGCATAATATTGAAAAAGAATTTAAAGAAAGAGGTATGAAAAATGACTGAAAAACAAATGTCAGATATGATAAAAGACTATTTGAAAGAAGTCAAATCAAAATTACCCGAATGGCTAAAAGATAAGAAAGAGCACAAAGAAATCTTAGCTGAACTTGAGGATCACATATGGAGTAAGGCTGAAGAATTATCAGGAATTGGCCAGCCAACGGTTGATTCTGTCCAAATCGCAATTTCTCATATGGGAACTCCGGAGAATATAGCAAAGGAATATAAACGAAGGGGAACGCCAAAAGTTTATATTACTACTGAATTGTGGCCATATTATTTAAAAGTATTGGGAATTGTGTTTGCTGTAGTAATTGCAATTACTATTATCTCACAAATCACAGATATCATTTTTGGGAATTTTGATATTGGTCAATTCTTCGGAAATATAATCCAAGGGATACAAATTGGATGTCTAGCAACTTTTGCAATAATTACAATAATTTTTGTTGGATTATCAATGGAGGGATATTTCCCTGAAGATTTTAAATCTAAGAAATTACGAGAGAAGGAAAAACAACAATTCGAATTAGCGAGAGAACAGGGGATTCCGATTTCTGAAATAAAGAAAAAACCATTGAAACCCTTTATTAAACCTATAGGTGATATTATCGGGGGGTCAATAGCAATTGTTGTCGGAGTGTTCTTTATAGTACAACCCATTCCAGCAATAACAAGCTTAATTGATCCAGAATTTCTTTTATACTTACAATTTGCTGGTTTATTCATTTTGGTTGAGGGAATCTTAGATATAAGTAGAGGCTTATTGGGAAATAGACAATTTTTTGCTCATCAGATTATTCATGGGATAACTATAGGAGTAAAACTTGCCTCAATTTCAGTAATAGTCTTGATGATGAATCGACCAGAAATATTCCCAATATTAGTAACTAATGACCCTAGTAGTACACTTACAAATATTGGAATTGTCCCAGAATTTTATAACATGTTCAGAGGAATTGCAGGTGTAATTATTTTAATAACAGTACTGACTACAATTGAAGATTTCTATAGAATTTATAAGGCTGAAAAATACAAATTTTTGAAATAGGTAATAAATTTTTTTTTTCATTTTTTTTATATTCTTAATTAATACTAAATCTATCAAGTTATTATATTTTGAAATGAAGTATTTAGATATGATTCAAGATTAAGATACTCTAGAGTATATAGTTGATAAAATATCAATATAATCCAATTAATTATAAACTTAAATTGGAGCTAAGTTATTAATATAATTATCTTAAAGTTCTTGTGATTCAAGAAAATATGGAGAACAATATAAAAAGTATCAAAGACAATAAACATCGAAGATCATTAGGAGTTCATTTGACTTCAAGAGATATTTTTATAAAATATATATTTCCTGAAATTCAAGATAAATTATGGGATTATCAATGGGTAGATTTATATGCTGGAGAAGGAAATCTAATTTTACCTATTCTAAACTCAATTTCTTTAGACAATCGCGTTCATTTTTTTAAAGAACATATATATTTATATGATATTCAACCAGATATGGTAAAGAAATGCATTTTAAACGCTGAAAATTATGGAATCCCATCAGATGTAGCTCACCAAAATATTAAATTAAGAGATAATTTAGAAAGTTTTCCTAAATTCTTGAATAAAGCACAATTTCCTCTATATCATATAACTAATCCACCCTATCTCTATTTAGGATATATTAGAAAACATAAAGAAACTCAAAAATATCTAGATTTCTTTAAAGGTAAGAATGATGGCTATCAAGATTTGTACCAAATCGCTATGATAAATGATTTGAGAAGTAATATTGAGTATTTAATTTACATTCTCCCTTCAAATTTCTTATTTGGTGCTTCAGTTTCTAATAAATTTCGTATAGATTTCTTAAAATATTACAATATTAGAAGAATGATAGTTTTTGAAACAAAAGTATTCGAATTTACAGGCACAAACATATGTATTGCCTTTTTTATTAAGAAAAAAGAACCTAAAGCCGAAATGGTAGAATTTAAAGGCATTAAGATAAAGAATAATAATATTTTAGTTGAAAAAAAATATCTCCTCAAGCCAAAATTCAAATATCGGGCTGGGTCTGAATTTGATGAATTTCTTGAGGAATATCGTGTTCGTAAACCTTTGAAAGTGCATTACTACTTATTAAAGGAAGATATATTACAAAATAAAGGTAGAAATGATATTTCAGTCATTGATGCTAATGATTATCAAAATAATAAATACAACACATTAATTTTACAAGTTAATAACAATTTGAAAAAGAGAATCGTTTCAAACACTTTATATGTTAGAACCGTTGATACAGGGTCTTATGATGGAAGAGTAGGATTAGGACTCATTTCAAAAGATTTTAATGTTAATGGAATTCTAGTATCTGGAAATACATACAGAACTCATCCGATTCAGATATTTTTTGAGCCTATAGCTACACTAAATGAACAAAAGTTATTAAGAAATTATTTTAATTTTGTTTTAGAAGTTTTTAGAGAAAAATTGGATAGTGATTTTCTTACAACTTATAAATATTCTGATGCCGACTATACGAGAAAATATCTCGGCTTAACCCAAGTTAGAAGCCTTATTCAAACTTTTCCTTATAGTAAGATGAATGAAGAATTAAAGGAAAAGTTAAATGAATTAATTAATAAAAAAAATTTTAATGATATATTAGATTTTTTAAAAGCTTGCAAAGATAAAAGCAACTAATCCAAGAAACATAGATATTTTCAATAATAAACTAATTCTTTTAAAATCCTTTTTTACTAAATTGGATTTTAACATTAATGCGATAGTATATATTACAAGTGCTAATCCAAAAAACATTGAAATCAAAAACAACAAACGATTTAAAATATTAGTGAAATAGGGTAGAATAAAGAAAACTACAGCTAATAGTGCAAATAATAGAGAAAATATTGTTGATTTTCTGATCCCAATCTTAATAGCTAATGTTTTTACACCTTCATTTTTATCTCCTTCAATATCTTCACATCCCTTGATAATTTCTCGAGATAGTAGAAGAAAAAATGCGGTTAAAAAGAAGAAATATATATAGGGAGGAATATTAGAACTATTTAAAACGGCTCCGTAAATAAGTCCTATCGAAAAGGATATACTGACAATAATATTTCCAAAGAATCCACTTTTTTTGCCCCAGGCGGCATATAACCAACCAATAAAAGCAAAAAAGACAGCCAAAATAATATTCAAAAATCCAATATTGAATATAATACTATGCAAAATTGCTATCGATATACCTAATAAAGAAGTTACGATCCATAAGATCTTTGCTTGGTTCATCGTTATTGAACCTCGAGGAATAGGTCTTTCAGGACGATTTATTTTATCAATTTCGATGTCATAATAATCATTAATGACCATCCCAGAACCTGCTATAAAGAAATAAGTAAGAACACCTAAAATTAGATTTATAATTAATTGAACAGGTTCAATACCCAATCTTGTATTTAAAATTCCGATAATCACAGTTAAACTTCCCATAATATCATTGATGGGTCGAAGAATTTCAATGGCATCCTTTAATTTCATTATAATACTCCTTTTATCTTATTGGAAAATTTTTTTTCTGAGATTTCCCCGCATTTTTGATTTCATCAATTATACCTTTTAATGCGTTTCCATTATCCTTAAGTATGTGATTTTCGAGATACGTACCCATAACAATGATGTCAGCTCCAGCTTCAACGAAGGCTTTCGCGTCTTCTTTATTATCAACACCCCCACCAGCAATTATTGGAATATTAAGTACTGATGAGCATGTTTTTATATGTTCAACTGGAAATTTTTCACCTCCCGAACCAGCCTCTAAATACAAGATTTTAAAGCCAAACATTTCTGCTGCTAATGCATATGCAGCAGTTAATTTAGGTTTCTTTCTCGGTAATAATTTTGCATTACCTATCCACCCCGCACTTCCTCCAGGTTCAATTATTAAATATGCCATTGAAATATACTCTAAGTTATAAGATTTAATAGTATATGAAGCAAGAGCTTGTTGACCGATAATTGCATAAGGATCTGATGAGTTCAGTAAAGACATAAAAAAGATCGCATCAGCGTTTTTAGAAACATTACTTATACCTCCAGGGAAAATAATAATTGGGACTGAAACTTTATCTTTTATTGCAGTTATTGTTTTATCAACAAAGGTTTGATCAAACACAGTACTTCCTCCTATTAAAATGGCATCTGTACCAGCATCTTCTGCATATTTTGCCATTTTACCTGCTTTAGAGGGTCCCTGTCTTAATGGATCAGGATCAATTAATGAAAAATGTAAAGCTCCTTCAGAATTGATTTTTTTAATTAAATACTCATAAGTACTTTTTTCGATATACTCATCAATTACAATATCAACCATAAAATTCACATCTTTTAAATTCTTAATTTTTTTTCGTATTTACAATCATTCTTTCAATTTTATTATATATTGAAACTACATTTTCTTTCCAATCAGGAAAATGAGCTAAATTTTTAGGAAAATTTTTATAAAGTTTCGCGATCTCATTCATTCTAATTCTGAGATAATTGAGATCTAATAATAAATTCGGCTGGGAAATTCCTTTAAAAGCTTTAACTGCCATATTAACTAATGATAAATTTAATCCTCCCGTTGAGGAAATTTCTAAAATTTCTTCTCCACTTAACAAATCACGCTCTAAGCCAAAATTTAATTCCTCATTTGAAAGATTTTGCAGCACAATTCTTAATAAATCCAATGA
>JAHPYZ010000026.1 GCA_019058425.1 Promethearchaeota archaeon | reverse complement strand
TCATTGGAATAAGGAATGTTAAAAAGCAGTTTTTTACATATAATGAACCTTTTATCATTAATATAAAGATAAGTTTGCCCGTACTCTAACTTTAATTCAAGAAATTCATTTATTCTATAAGATTTTTCTTGATAATCTTCCATTTTCTTTAAACCTCATTAATTTTTATATATTTCTTAATTATATTATATTCATAATTACTAAACACTAAACCCTATTATGTATTTGATCTTCACATCTCGAACACATGGATGTAAGGTTTACAGGATCCAGGCAGATCTCTGGATTGTATAAGGCACTCGATCTATGATGGACTCGATTTGTTCCTTTTCCACAAATTTCACATGTGTGTTTATCTCTTTTCAAGATTTCACCAGATCTAATTCCCCATTCCCTAGATTTATAGAACATATTGATTAGTCTACCTTGCCGTTCTAATTGCCGGATTGCTTCTTGGTACAGATGAACATTCCTTAAATTATCATCACACCATTTTATTTCTGGTTTTAATCCGTTGGAGATATATATAAACTTACCATAATACTCTTGAGCCGTATATCCCTTGATCTTGAAATTAGATTTAGTTAAAAGTAATTTATTTTGATCAGAAAGCAGATCCCTTAAAGAATCTTTTAAACCTTTATTTTTTCTTCGACACTTATCCAATAATTTGTTAAGTTTGTCAATTTTTACTTCATATTGATGTAAACTTCTATCAGGATAATTTAATAAAGGCTCGCTAAATACTTCTTCAATTTTTTGTAAGTTTAAATTCAATTGGGAAAAGATATCTGTAGAACTCCTCAACTCTTTATTTTCTAATAGTTTTTCCAATTTTTCAACTGCGATATTGATTTTTTTAATTTTATATTCATCTTCCAAACCTGTATTATGGTTACTGGTTTCAATATTTTTTTCATTTAACTGATTTTTCAAACCAGTTTTTCTAAAAAAATCTTTAATCCTGTTAATAAGAATTTCTAAGTATTTGTTGATAAAGGATGTGCCTTTTTCAGTTATACAGAGTATTCTTCTGCGACCATCCTTCAATTTTTTAAGATATTTATCCTTTTCCAATTTATGCACAATTTGAGAAATTTGATTATAATTACGTTCAAGATATATTGAAACATCTTTTACATAAATTGTATTTTGATTATTTGCCTTCAGGAATAGAAGAATTGTATATGGTAAAGTTAAAGGTAAAGTGATTCGAGATTGTGGACCAATTGAAGTTTTTACATCCTTGTAATAATAACTCTTATTAGACATTATTCAGAATTACATTTGTTTAATTTAGCTTTTTTAATCTATCAAGCTCTAATTCTAATTTCTGTATTTTATTGTTTTCTTGTCAACTTTGATGCTTTCAATATTAACTAAATTCCAGGTTATTTTTTTTAATTCTAGCATTTATATCACTCAATTATTAAAAGAAACTTTTGATTTATAAATGTTTATAATTTTTATATTTAAGAATTATATTTTCCAATTATTTAATTTTAAATTGTGGCAAATTGAGAAATAATTTTACAATAATTTAATTTGAAAGTTAATAGAATCTTTATTATTGTATTAATTGAAATGTTCACAATAAATATATATAAATAAAAAATTACTAATTACTATTAGAATATTAATTTCATTAATCAATTGTGTAAACTTTGCATAAATTAGTAAGTAATCTTAAAATCAATGAGGAAGGTTTAACTTACATTCCATATAAAATCTTAAAAGAATATATTAAACCTTCATTAACAAAGATACCATTTGAGTTTAATGATTCAGAAAATCAAATAATGACAGATACCGGTGTGAATCAAACATATATTGATGCTTATGAGAGAAAAATTGCAAAACAAAACAGAAAATATCTCTATTTTGAGGTTGTAGAGAAGAAAGTTAAAAAATCTGAAAACAAAATTCAAGATATAATCGATTCAGTCTCTGATAAATTAATTTCCCTTGGAAATTTATCTGATTTAGAGGAAACAATTCAGGATATCGAGAATCTCTATGTTTTGGAAAAGAATTATTGTTTTTATTTTAATAGAGCTAAATATTTAAAGAAATTTATCAATAAAATTTTCGATGTTGAATTATTAATTCCTGAAAATAAAAAAAAAACCGAACAAATTATTTTTAATTTTAAATCATCTATCGATGACATAACTCCACGTACTCTTACCACCAAAATTAATCAAGGGACCTTATTAATTCATAAAGATGGTCCACCTAAAGTTATAAAGCATTTTATGAATAAAAATTATGTAATTATAAAACTTTATAGTTTAATGGAGAATCACTCAGATGATTTGAAGGATATATATGACATTCTAATAACTTGCAAGGAGGAAATTTTAAATCGGGTTTTTCAAAATGAAAATTATAATAATCCTAATGCTTTTTTCGGGATTTATTCTAGTGATTCCCAGAATTTTTATATTAGTAAATTGATATTTAAAGAATTTTTAAAGACAACTGGGCAAAAATTCCTTTATATCAATAATTCTTTATCGAATGAAGTATTCGAAATTCCTTTTGATGAAGAAAGTTACGATGAATTTCTTACAAAATCCAATTATTATGAAGAAAGCTATCTATCCCGCCTAAAGGATAAATCTAGCAAAGGCATTTCAAAATACTACAATTATTTTAAAGATTTTTTAGCTAAAGAAAAATATAATAACAGTTCTATAGATAATACTCTTTTGAAGCAGCTTAAAAAGAATTTAGAACACCTGGACTTCACAAACATATCAAAAAGAGAGATATTTATTGAAGATGTGAATGTTCACTTTTTAAATGATATGGATATTTTAATTACAAGAGACCATAATCTAAATATTGATTATTCATCAAATCTAATATTGGACGGATTGAAAATCAATTTTAAGAAAGGTAAAAAACTATTTATTACTGAGTGTGATGGACTTCTCAAGGATAAAGAATTGTCCAAATTGGATGAAGATTCTTATAAAAATGTATTTAACTTACTTAAAAATTTAAAATATACTTCCCTTCTCAACTTACATCCAGAATTTGTTAGGGATAGTTGTTATCACATATCAATTTTAAAAAATAATTCAGATCTATTAAAAAAGTATATTAAAATCACAGATAGCAATGTGCTTGATACTATTGCTATAATTATCGGTGTTCAGAATGCTTTCAGAAAGTATTTCCCGAAGGAAAATTCCCTTCAGTATTACAATAAATTCTTTATATCTAATTTTGAAAACTTTCCTGAAATTAATAAACAAATGCTGTTCAAAATCCAGAGGTATTGTTATGATATGATCTTTATGTTTAACGCTGCGCAGGATTTCAAATTGCTAAGTAAAGAATTTAAAGATAAATTTTCTAGCAATGGTGAATTTAAATCTGTGTTTAATTATATTAAAGAACTAATAGATAACAGATTAAATTTTCAAAATGAATTTAAAGGGATTTTAGAAGAATTTAAAAAAGGAGTTAAACATCAAAAAGAATCTAAAAAAAGTTTAGAGGAATTTAAACTAATTTTGGAACAAAAATTAAAAGATGAATTTATTAATGTAGCAGAATATACTGAAACTGTAAAATCTATTGAAGAAATACTAAAATCGAAAATGAAACCAATAATTGATTACGAAAGTATTCTAAAACAAATTGATTCCTATTTTAAAGAAAAAAATGTGAGTAAGGAACAGGTTGATGAAATTGTAGAATATATTGACGAGAATTTGAAAAATAAATTTGAAGATAGGAATAAGTATAATTCTCTTATAAAAAAAATTAGAAAAATCTATGATTCTAAATTTGAGAATGAGAAACAATATTCAAAAATATTAGATCAGATAGATAAAAGTTTTGAAACAATAAATACAAAAAAAGATATAGCAGAATTTAAAACTTATATTGAAGAAAATTTAAAAAATATTTTTAAATCAGATCAGGATAAAGAAATTATTTTTCGTCAAATTGAAAATGATTTTTCTAATAAGGTGGAGCATTCCAAAGAAATAGAAGATATTATCCATTTAAGTTTTGGTTTAGTAAAACTGTTAATATCTGATACCATTTTTGAATCCATTTTAACTGGTTCCATTTTTGGATTATTCATTCTTGCTTTAAAGAAAGAAAATGAAATCCCTTTAAGTTCAATTTGTGAAGTTTTGGATATCTTACCAACCTCTCTTAGCTTACAAGTTAAAAAAGTTATAGAAACAGAGAGAACTAAAAAAGGAAAAAGAATGTTTGATGACTTAAAGATTACAGATGAAAAAACCCGGCAAAGAATTAGATTTAGATTAGTTGAGCTGCTCTTAGGTTCACTTGTATATCAGATTTTTAAATCCAAAAATGATGATAGAATAAAAAGATTAATTGATGAATTTAAAAGAAGAATTAATTTTTTTAATCGATACGATATGTTCACGGATTCACTTAAGAAAGTATCTAAAAAATTGATAGATACTCATATCAAAGACTTTATTCCGGAAATCAAACAAATAACAAAGATTGAAGAAAGAAATTTAAAATTAAGCAAATTAACTAGTCATTTAACTTTTTTCAATGATTTTGATAATTTCAAAAAATATCTTATTTCTTTAGAAAGTGAAATAAAGGAGATCTATAATGAAATGCCCCCTATCAATTTCAGTTCTGTTAAAAAATAAGAATTAATATTTTTCATATTTATATAAACATAAAATTCTTATCAATATTTTGTTTTATTCTTTTTGAAATAATCAAACAAATAATACATATTTAAATAGAATTATTTTTTTTATATAAATAATTAAAAAATAATAATAAAAAAAAGTGATTTGATGAGAAAAGTTGTTAATGGTTTGTTATATGATACTAAGAATGCAGATTTTGTAGAAGATTTTTGGAATGGGTTAGGTAATAGCGATTTTAGAAATCTATCTGAAGAGCTTTACAAATCTAAAAATGGGAAATGGTTTTTAGTGGGTAGAGGAGGACCATTGACTAAATATTCTGAAACTGTTGGAAATATGAGATCTGGTTCAAAAAATTTAATTCCTTTATCTGATGATGAAGCATACGAGTGGTTAGAAGAATATTCAGATGTAGAAACAATCTTGAAATATTTTCCAAATAAGGTTAAAGACGCTTAAATTATAACAAAATTTAATTTACATATATCTATTAGCAGGAAGTAAACTTTTCGAATAAGAGGTTAACAAAATATGAATGAACAATTAAAAGAAGTATATAAAATATGTCCCCGTTGTGAATTTCCTTATTATACTTTTTCTGCTATGTCAAAACGTACTAAACCAAGAAATATTCCAATTTGTAGTAGGTGTGGGACAGATTAAGCATTATTTGATCTAATGATTTATGAAGATTATAAAGCAGGAAATATATCAATTGAAGAAATAAAAAATTTATATGAAATTGAAGGAAAGTGGATTAGACGTTGGTTAAAAAGAAGAGAGATACTAGTCTAAAAGAATTTTTTCATGGATAAAATTTAATACATAAGTACTCAATTCATAATCTCTTATACCTTTTCGATTCTTTATTTCTTTTAATTCTTTGATAGTTCACACCACTGTGAACTAATTAATTTTTAATAAATTTCACTTATTTTTCAATTCATATTCATGAAGAATGGTTTAGCATTGCTATTTATAACTTACATATTTTTCAAGTGTTACTATTTTAGCATTAAGTCTTTCTGCTATATGTTTTGCTTCATTAAATTCAGTTTTATCTTTTATTACAATGAAGTATTTCTCATCCAATTCAAAAATTGGATATTTTGACTTTTTGAGTATTTTCTTATTACTTTCCAAATTACTCCATTGATATAATTTTGCACCATTGGGCAAAATTGGTGGTCTAATAGAATAAATAAATTTTAATTTTTTATAGAGATTAATTTCCTCATTTGGTTTTTTAAATTCATTTTCATCTTTCTCTAACTTGTCATAATTCTCAATTGAATTTGCCTTTAGTGGTGGTAGATTAATTAATTCCTCTTCAATTACTTTATTTCTTTCTATTTCCTGTTTTTTCTCATTCCAGACTCTTACTTCTTTTTTAGTTTTCCCTTTTTTTATTCCCAACTTTAGTTCTAAAGGAAAATTTGAAATCCAAGTATTTAAAATCGTTAAAAGTGAATAATACTCTTCTCTTTTCAGATATTTTCCAGATTCAAAACTATTTGTAAAACTAATTTCTTCAATATTTGCTGTCATGATTATACCTTTCATAAGTTTATCATTTTCTATAATAATTACCTTAGCATGAACATCATCATGTCCATATACTTTCGCTCCTCCTTTAACTAGTTTTAATAAAGCACTCATATTTTTATTCCTTGGTCTAGTCAAAATAATTATTTCACGACCCTTTTCTAATTCTTTCAGCAGTTTCTGAAAAATTTTGGTATCATCTTGGATTCCATAAGTACACAGAATTATTTTTCCTGAATTGTTTTCTATTAAATCTAAAATTGCGGTTTCTAAAGATTTGTCTTTTGAAGAGTTCAATAAAATATTTTCAAAGACAATATTGTTTAAAATTTTCTTTTTAATAGGGTAAAACCCTTTCTCTTTAGATTCTTCGGTACTTTCTTCCCAAAAACCAAGACAGAATTGTTTATATAAATCTTTAATTTCGATATCATCTAAGGAAATGCAAATTTCAGGATTGACTCTAAATTTTCCATCAATTAACTTCCCCATTAAAGCTTTTGTATCAATATTAGCAGTTAATAAAAATCCACGACGATTTTCGAGATTAAAAGGATCAATTAATAAAAATTTTGAATGAAAATGCTCAGAAGTCCTAATTTTTACTATTCCCTGCATTTCACTAAATAGTCTATACATTTCATCGTACATTCTGATATTAAAATCATCATCCTCATCAGGTTTATTCTTTAGATGTTTATTCGACGCTGTTATTATGTAAACTCTTACTCCCCTTTTACTAGCATTTATTAAACTTTCTTTTATTTCAGGTTCACTAAAAATGTATGTGGAAATACATATTATTTCATTAGCCTTATCAATTGCCGATTTAAGCTCACTAATTAACTGTCCATCTTTCCCACTAACCCAGATACCTTTATTTATTCTTGTATTATTAAAATAGTTGTTTTCCTTGTGATTATTGTTTATCTCTCTATAAATCCAACATGGAGGCAATATTTCATCTGTTAATTCAATTATTTTTTCTTTTTGAACAATTTCAAACAAGATTTCATACACCTAATAAATTCTATCTGGATTTAAATCAAGTGGAGTTTTAAGAAACCAATATTTTTCTAAAAACTCAACTTCTTTATTGTTATTAATATTAAGAAAATTATTTGCCATCTTCTCTTGATCTGGCAAATCAATATAAAAGTCTCTAAATTGTTTCATATTTTTAATTTCCATACAAAGGTTTTCATATGTATCTATGTCCAAATATCTATTAATATTCTGATTTAGAAGCCATAAAGCCCATTTATTTGCTTCTTCATTATTGATTGGTCTAATAGGGATATTATTAACAGTGAGATCATTAAACATACCCAAATCTAAGATTTCTGGATTTTTAAAAGATTTAGACATTTTAAATTTAAATCGAGAATTTTCATCAATCTCATCTAAATAACTTAAAAATGATTTATTAACTGTGTCCCATCGGTTAGATTGTGAACCTAAAAGAGATAACCAAATATCCAGATATTTATATGGGGGTAAATTTGTAATACTTTTTTCTAAATCTCCGGTTATTATCAATGTATTGGCTTCTACATTTTCTAAAGGTGATATTAAATAATGAATGTTAATATTCAGGTCATTTTTCATTTCTTTAATTAACTCTCTGAATTCATAAATTTTAACAACTTCATTTTTTTTATTAAAAAGATTTATCTTATGATTCTCTAGCTTTTTTAACCAAACAGGAACATCAATCAATTCCTTAAGTTTTAACCCTTCCTTCATTTTAAATACATCAATTTCCTTAAGATTTAATAAAATCTGTGGGATTAGGGGATCTTTTGATGTCCAAATATTATAAGCTCCATTTTCTTTAAGAAAAACTTTGTTCTCCTCTATAGCAGCCTTACCCTCTTCTGTTAATCGTCCATCTTCAGTTAATAATCCATAGATAAAACACCTATAAATTAGTCTTTCTCCAAGATTTTCTGGTCTATCTTTAAAAAATTTATCAATAATATCTTTTGCTTCTACTTTTCCACCATTTTCATCAGCCAATTTTAAAATTGCCATATAACTATCTTTTTTTTGAAGCCTACCAATGTCTAAAATACCCCTAAACTTTTCTACTTCCACTTTTCTTTTTAAATTAATAGTATCCATATTTATAATCATCTCTCACAAATTTTTAGGATAAATAATATTTCCTTCACAATATTTAGCGAGATTTTTTAATAGCTCAGAATTCACTTTATTTTTATAGAAATCATATTTCCCAAAAATAACTAGTTGATACTTCGCTCTGGTTAAAGCTACATTTAAACGATTAACACTATTTAAAAATCCTGTTTTATAAGTCTGAACAAATGATAGAAAAACAACATCTGCTTCATGACCCTGAAATCTATCTACAACACATAAATCTATTGAAATATTTTTATTAGGATGTCTAAAAAATCTTCCTTTTTTTGTTTTAAAAATCGTCTGAAGCTCTTTTCTTATTAATCTCTCCTGTGCCGAATAAAATGTTAAAATAGCTATTTCCCAAACCTTATCATCTTTATTTTTTTCATTTCTTTCTGCCCACCTTATAAAGCTAGTTAATTCAGTCATTATATTTCTGACTTCAGAAGGATTTGAATTTTCATCATCATTTTTGTCTTCAAAAGTATTTACCCATACAATTCTCTTAGTATATCTATTATATTTCCAATCTCTGTTAGTTTTTTTACTATTTTTTAAGGCAGCTCCTTCATATACAAATTTACTTGGAAATTCAGCTATGTCATCATGCATTCGATATTGGTATTCTAATAAAACGTGTCGTTGATTGAGAACATTCTCATCAAAACCATCAGATAATACATAGCTAAATTTTTCATCTTTAGCTTTTGTAATACCTTTTTGAACTGATTCAACAATGGAAGGAAATCCAATTCTTTTTACTAAATCAACCTTATTAATTACATAATCCTTAAGAGAAGCATTTCTCTTATTATCAGGGATATTGGTCTCTTCAAAAATTGTAAAATGAGGATATAAACCTCTTATTTGTTCCATATAATATTGATAATTTTCTTGAGTTATCCTTGTTTCATATGCTCGAATTAATCGCCAAGCTAGTTCATAAGCCCATGTGTTTTTTTCCTCTTTTTCCTTATTATCTAATTTTGGTTTGTATTTTTTTATCCAAAAATCCCTTCTTCTAAGGAATCTCTCCAATTTACATTCACCTCTTATTAGATGAATATCAACTGGTAAGTCTTCCTCTACTTTCTCAAGATTTTCTCCAGATCCTATTATTACTTGAGCACTTAATAATTCGATTTGATTAATTTTATCGTTTTCAATTCTAAAAGTTGAGAGGTTTAATGCTTGAGCTTGTTCTTCATAATACTTCCTTAGATTTTCGTCCTCCTCAATAATTAATTGATTTTTCCACTTATCGACTTTATCTTTGAATTTTGATGAGAAGAAATAGCTCTCGAAAATATCTAAACATATTTTTTCAAATTCAGGTTTGATAATTCCATTTAAATTTCCTTCGATATCTTCCGGATCAATATAAGGAGACAATTGCCGATAATCTCCAGCAATTATCCACTTTTTAGCAAATAAAGCTGGAACTAAAAACTCTTGAAAGGTTGTTTTGCTTGCTTCATCTAATATTAGGTAATCGTAAACTGTTTTAGCCACTGATGATTTATAGTTAATCTCAGGATGTTTTAGAATTCCAATTGTTGTTCCACAGATTAAATTGGCTGCTTCTAAAAACACATCTGATATTATTTTTCTACTACCCGCTTCAAGGCACTCCAAAAAATAATTTTGACTGGAAGACAACCGATTCATCTTTTTATTATGAATCAATCTATTTTTTATCTTTCTGCTTTCATAATATTCAATTTCATCAAGTTGACAATCCCTAACTCTTTCAGAAACATTATCTTTACCAATTCTAATAGCAATTATAGAAGGATAATCTTTTATTTGCTCAAGTACATTATCTACTGCAACATGTGTAGAGGCACATAATAAAACTCGTTCATTTCTATGTATTGCTTGTAGAATTAATTCACAAATTGAAAAAGTTTTGCCTGAACCTGGTGGTCCTTCCAATATAGCAAAATCTGGTGTATCTAATGCAATTTTTACAAATTCTCTTTGTCTTTCAATTCCTTCCCGATCATTAGCAGTAAGTAAAAACCATTTATTAATATCCCTAATTTGAAAATCTGGCCATTTTGCGAAGTATTTATTCATAATAAGTCTAAGAAGAGGGATGTTAATCTTTTGAGGTCTTTTTTGCAATTGAATCATTGCATTTAATTGACGATTTAAGGAAATCGATTTGTATTTCAAATAAATTTTTTCCTTATTCGTTGGAATTTTATCAAGTAAAAGAGCATTAAAATTTTCTTCTTTATTAATGATTCTTATACGATTTTCTTTTTTTAATTCTCTGCTATCATATACAAATCTAACTCTAAAAAAATTCTGAATTACTCTATATCCTTGTTCAGTCCTTCTTTTTTCATAAATTTTTATCCATATTTGTTCTCTATTACTAATTTTCTTAAATTGTTCATCTATTCTAAATAGCAATTTTGTCTGTAATTCAGTATCTGTTTTAATTAAATTCTCAAGAGTTACTTCATCCATCTCATCATACGGTTCTTCCCGTGTTAATTCAAACTGAAACTGAGACTTTATAATTTCTTCAACATCTTCTTCTTTAAGTGGTCTCCAATTTATTGAAAATTCACGTTTCTCCTCATTATCTTTAGCTAAACGTAAATAATTCAGAAAATCTCTGAATCGATATTCAGCATTATCTTGATCATATCTATAATTCGGAATTCCTAAATTTGCATAGAAGAGATCACTCAAATGCTAAATTCCTCCTCCATTTTAACATTATTTAAAATTGACAGATCTTTTTGGATTCTTTCTAAAATAGGATTTGAAGAAATTATTTTAATATTTTCTTTTTCCCAGTCATTTAACTTTTTTCCACGCCAAATTCCATATATTACTAAGTTTGTCTCATTCGAAAATTCTAAAATTACTGCTCCAAAAGTAATTGCTAAATTATAGAGAAACCTATTGAATATTTCCCAATTACATATATATTTAGTCTCGAGTTTAGTCTGCGGAATTTTTTCTAAAAATTTTGCTATTAGATTTCTATTTCCTCTAGCCCTTGCAATAAAATCAGAATCTTGACTATATAGAAATAATCTGATATTTTGTTGTCGAATTTCTTTTAATAACCCCTGAATTATTCTACTATCCATATCATTCTTGTTAATAGTCTGATCTTCTTCGATTATTTTAGAATAGACATTTTCATTACATTTTAAGAAATCTATATGTCCCAGATGTTTAATTCTTGATTTAAATTTATTTTGATTGAAAAATTCCTCAACTATATCGGGATATGCGCAATTTTCCTTTAACTTCTCTATATCATCAACCTTATACTTATTTTCATAAGTAATTAACTCTTTTTTCACACCCTCAGATAATAGAAAATAGATCGGATACTTAGGTTTTCGATATTTCTGTTCTAATAAATTGGATAATTGAGTAAAAAATTGATCATAATATAGATTAGTGTCAAAGAATAGAGCAATAGGTGAATCTCCTTCTAAAATGTTAAGATTTTCTATTTTTTCAATCAAGTTTTCAAATTCTTTCTGATAAGCTTCGAAATAAAACCCCGATTTAGTAAAGATATCAAAAAATCTTGATTTACTTGGATATTCCTCCCTTAAATCATTTGGAACCTTATTATAAGCGTCTCTGATATCACTTAGTCTAATTCCTAATTCAATTTCAATCCTATCTGAAATTTGAATATTTACTAAATTTAAACCATAAAGACAATCACTTATGGTAAAATTTGTTTTTGAATCTAAATATAATTCATTTAATAACATGGTTAATTCATTTGAGCTAATTATTAGGTTTGAAGCATCTTTATTTCCCTTTAGATAACCAGACATTAAATTACCTCCTGTTTCTTTATTGCTATTTTCTGTTGCAATTCATTGAGGAAATCCTTACCCTCATTAGTCAAATTATATATTTTGAACCTCTGATTGTTAGATATAGTTAACTTCTGATGAATTAAATTTCTTGTAATTAAACTCTTTAATAGCTTATCTAATTCATGCCCACGTATAATAATTTCATAAGCAAAAGTGTACTTTCTTATCTTTGTTTTGGTATTGAATTCACTATCAATAGATAATAGAATTAAATATTCTTTATTTGCCTCATCATCCTTAAAATAATGACTTCTTTTTTCTTTATCCATTTCAGAATAAATTTCTGGTAATTTACTAGTATCCGTAGAAAAGATTTCTGTAGATTCTAAAATATCAATTAATTCACTTTTAATAATTGGAGTTAATGGAAAAGGTATATCTTGGTATTTACTCTCCTCTAAATGAAGGTAAAAAACCTGAATCGAGATATCTCTAAGATTATATCCATAATATACATTAATAGCTGACATATACTTTCTACCAGGAGTCATATCAAGTATTATTTTATCAGTCTTTAGATTCTTTTCTCTTTCAATAATTCTATTTAGCCTGTCAGCATATATTTCAATATTATCGTTCTCTATCTCCTCATGGATTATGAAATCTTTATTGAAATTCTTTCCATTATATTTTTTTAAGATTTCATATATGTATCGTTTGCAAATATTAAGATTTTTCTTAATTCTTTCAAGAGGTGTAAAGATTAATATGATTTTGTTAGGATACTCATCATTTTCTTTACAATATGCCCAAATAGGGTTGATTACTGCGAAAGGGCTCCAACCTACCGTCGTTATCCAAGTAATCATATTATTTTTCCTCCATTGTTTGGTTTATTTTGGCAAATTAATATCAAGTACCAGATGACCTAAATTCGTTAAACGCCTATCTCTGCCATTAAGGGTAATATAACCATGTTTTTCTAATCGTTTTAACCTCATTGAAATTGTAGGCTGCTTTATTCCAATAAATTTTTCTAGATCGATCAATGGCTTTCTTTCCGGTAATTTAGACATTAATTTGATATCAATACTGTCTGGTAAGTAGTTTGGGAGTAAATTGAATGGTTTGTAGGTTTTATCTTCTGGGATTACTACACATTTCATATTAATATCTTTGAAATTACTGATAAATGTTCCAGCATAAATCAATGAGATCGGCATTGATCTTCGGCCACCACTTAGATTTAATAAAATTTCATCACCATCTTGAAATTCTCTTAATATATTCGTAAGCTTGAAAGTCATTGCTATAAAGTTCTTATAATTTACATACACTTTCAGTACAGGAACCTTAAGTTTTTGATAAAACTGAGTAACCTCATCTATATTTGAAATAAATTCCTTGTTCTTATTATCTACTTCTTCCTTATTTTCATCACTAAGTATTAATATTAATTTCTCTGTATGGAAATGTTTTTCCGCATCATATATATGATCTGGAACCCCAGCAAAAGTCACAATTTGGATTTTCATAGTTATATCTCTTATTACTCTAATTCTATAATAGAACGTTTTGTATATAAATATTACTTTATTTCGATATTATTGATTAAGATCAATAATATTTATATAGGATAATTTTTTCATTAGTAATGGGTAAAATAAAATCCTAATTCATAAAAAGAGTAGGATTTATGCATTTTTCTAAGTTTGTTAGTTTGTTTAATATTAATTAATTGAAAGGGGGTGAAAAAGATGGGTAAAAATAAAATGACAGCAAAATCAGCTCAAAGAATTCAGTCTCATGCTGATCGAACTGGGAAGAATCAAGGATTTAAAGCAAGAGCTCAAAGAGCTGCTGCAAAAAATGATAGTAAAAAATAAATTACAGAATGATCAACTGAATTTAGATAATTAAATATACTCAAAAAATTTATAATTATACTAAATTTTTTTTCAGCCATCGGTATTTTAACATTATTAAAGCAGATATCAAGCAATTGCTATTATGCTCTAAAATTGGTTCCAGATAACCTTCATTGTAAGCATGATCAATAAATCGAGCATCTCGAAAAAATAATTCTTTAGGGGGCTTTCTTCCAATGCTAAAAAGAGCTGCCTCTAAACTCTCATAATTGCGTTCTTGGAGATTAAATAGGTTAAGATCATCAATAAAATGTAAATTTTTGGTATTTTTTATATCTTTTAACTTAGATCTCATTGATAAAATGACCCTTCTTTCCCAATTGCCCCATGAGAAAAAATAGAAATCTTTTAACTTAAATAAAACGCTCAATACAGCTTCATGAAAATAAAGTTGATATTCAGGTTTAATTAAATAGATTTGGTAAAGTTTATTTCGTAATAATAATCCTAAAATTTTTGGTTCTGTGCATTCAAAATCGATGATACAATGTTTTAAATTGTTATTTTTTTCTCGAATTTTCGTTACATTCAACTGGATAATTGGTTTTGTTTTCTTTATTAGTTTTTTTAACATTTTATGGAATTTCTTAGTCCACTCTCTGATTTCAAATTTTTTACAGTGAATTTCTAAATTCATCTTCATTAGTTTAAATTCTTCGGATTCTATCATTTCTACTTAACTTGTTTTTTATATTTAGGAAATGTTTTATTGAGATAATTGAGAAAAGCATTGTAGATATTTCCCATATAAACTAAATCTAGGGTTGTCAAATCAGTTTCAGAAAGATGTCTAAAGATATCCTTTTTGTATAATTCTCTATATAGATTCTTAAGATCATTAAATAACTTAATTATGGCTTCCTTCCTTCTTTTAGTTTTGATTTTAGGGTTTTCAATATAGTAAATTAAAAATATTATTACCATGTTAAATAATGAGATAAAACTGTTAAGAAAGTCTTTTCTAATATCTTTTTCCTCCAAAATTTCTTTTAAATTAATTTTTGTGATTGCTTTTATATCTCCTACCATTATATTTTGATGAAATTGAAGATTATAAAAACCATCTAGCCAAATTTGCAGAGTATTATAATTAATTTTATTAGAATAATATTTTTTAATCAGATCTTTAATTGAAGTTTTAAAATCAATATCTAAGCTATCAACAAAATCGATTAATTTCTCATTAAGCTCATTTTTTTCATCCCTAATTTGCAAGATCATTCACTTTTTCTGTTTTTTAATACTCTTTTGTATTTTATCTCCACATAATAAATTACTATAAAGATGATTATAAGACGATCTGAGTTGATAGAATCTCCCCCAAAAATAATCAGAGCCTTTTGATCTCTCCATAATCCATTTTGAACCAAATCTCATTAAATAATAGAATACTTGAAGTAAACCTTTTTGAGGTAAGAGAGAATTCTGTATAGTTAATCTAGAAATTTGTGGTGGTTTTTGAAAGTAAGATATTTTATTTCCTTGATTAAGATTTTCTAATACTACTTCTGGATTAGCAGCGTTTAATACATTTTCATATAGCTCATATTCTTCAGCTATATCTCCTGTAAATGGATCGGACAGAGGGATACTAATTAATCCTGAAGAACGATGGAAGCTAAAAACTTTATGGACGGAGGAATTATTCGAACTTGTATCAAGTAATAAAGCGACATCATTAGAGGAATGAACAGATAATTTAAATAGATCAGATTGTTTTATTGGTGCTAATATTTTACTGAGTTTCTCTGGAATAACTGTAGGCTCGATATTTAATATAGTATAAAGTAATATTGCTTCAAAGAAATTTTTCATAAAAGAAAATCTACTGTGAATTAGCGACTTTACATTTTTTACAAGACTTTTTTGTCCCGGAAGTGAATGCATTTCACTTAAGTCAATATAATTATAAGAATCATCGAGAGCGTCTTGAGAAAGCCAATATAATAGATGAATCCCTCTTTTTCCACTAAATAGAATTAATGGTTTTGGAAAACCAAAATATATTAGATTTTTTGTAATTTCTTTTACCACAGAGGTAGTAAATTTCCATACTGTATTTTTATCTAATAAATTCCTCAAGAAGTTGCTCATATCTAAATCAATTAAAGCAGTAATCATCCTTCTCCCTACTTTTCTTGGAGATAATTCCCTTACACTTGTGTAAAAGGTACAAATATGATTTCTTTTCACAATTTCCCTAAATTCTTGCAGAGTTGTATATGGTGAAAGAATATCGTGAAGATTTTGATATTGTCCATTGCGTAATTCGATCTGTCTTCTCTTTTGAGGTTGAGTATTATATCTTAGTTGACTAAATGTGATTTCTGTTTTTAAATTTGAACTCTTACCTTCAGGAAAGATATATTGGAATAATATTTTTTTTACATCAGGATGAGAATAAAACTCAAATACTTCGTCCTTATCTTTCATTGTCAATATGCCATCTATTTCTGAAATCCTTTCTTTTAAAATATCAACATCGTGAATTATTACTGGATTTGAGCCATCTTTTAGCATTTTAGAAATTGTGAAATTTATTTTTTCACAATATCCCATAGGTTTTAAATTGAACTCAGAAACTATTGCAAAAACTATTTTGGAATTAAATTTTTTCAGTTCAAATAATTTAATATAAATTTTAAATTCAGGAGGATTTCTATATGGGTATTTCTTGTAAATTATTGCTAAATATTTATGAAATCGTTTAAATTTAGATAATGATTCTTGTAGTGAACTTGATTTCTTTTCTAAAAGACTCCCAATCTTATTATTGATTTTTGTGCAAACTGTCTTAACCTCATGTGATTTAAGGATATTTTCTCTATAAAATTTCCTAACAATTGGAGTTTCAGAATTTAATCCAGTAAAAGTAAGTTTTATTTTTAGATTGAATTCCTGGAGTTTTTGTCTTTCAATCATAATTTCTGATAAAATAGATTTAATATAATTAAATTTGGGACTCTCTATTAACATATCATCCATTATATACTTAAGTTTTTCATCGTAATAAGTCATTTTCAGTTAATTCTGCGGTTTAAATAGTAATTAAATTATCTTTTTCAAATCGGGGGCATTACAAATATTGTTTTCACAGATACATAACAATTTCAAATCATTTATTTAAACTCCAAGAAAGAAATTATTAGAAGGAAAAAAAGAATTCCTGAAGTAATTCTTCTAATTTTGTTGGTCTAAATATTTTTTATTTAAACGTAAGTATTTGCTTTAGCTTTTGCTACAATATCTTTTAATTTTTGATTTTCCCGAATTTTCTCATAAATTTTTTGTGTTAAGATATTGCTCATTATTTGAAAAAATTGAAGGTCTTCAATATTTTCGAAAAGACTACTTTCTTCCGGTATAAATTTATAATATCTATCTTTCATATTTTCCTCAAATAATCTTATTCGGCGGTAATTTTTCCAGTTATCATTGAATATTTTTTGAAATACAACAGGTACCTTAAGTTCGGCATACTTAGTGTGAAATTCTATGAATTGATTCACAGCAGTTCTTATCAATTTTGATATGGACCCTACTTGAGAATTTTTTATAACAAAACTTTTCCATCTCGCTAACATTTCTTCGGTAATTCTAAATTGAACATTTTCTCTCTTTTTATTTTTCTTTTTTTCACCTAACACTAAATCAAAATCAAACCCCGTCATAATGTTATTATAGAATAATCATAGAGATTTAATATAAAAGAGTGTGAAAAATTTGTAATGACATTACAAAAATAAGTTAAAAAATTTATTCTTTCTTTTACGAGATTTACAGTTTCCAGAATCATTAGAATAAGAAGTTTTTAATTATAATTATTTATCACAAATTTTATGTAATAGGAAATTGTAGCTACTTATATTTAAAAAAGAGTAATTCATTATTTCCTTGATAGTCAAAATACACCGCTAATACGTCGAATCGGGGGATGAGACTTTTTTTGTGGTGTATTATTGATTATCACTTAAATCTTAACTTAATAAGAATAAAATGATGCTAAGGGTATATTTAGATTAGTATAGCTTTTATATATATTTTTATTAGACCTGATTTAATGATAAAAAGAAAAATATTCTAAGATAGATATGGTTCTCTTAGATTTTTTTTTAAGAATTTCTGGACTGTTTCAGATATTTCTGAATCTCGCAGAACATATAAATTTTTAAAAATGGAAACTACAAGCATAATACTTTTAATTAAGGTATTTATCAAATCACGTTTTGTATCTAATAAATCAATGTTTTCCATCACATTGCATTTTTTTTTCATTTTATTGTTTAATGAACTGAATTCCTCAATGGGGTCAAAAGAAACTTCAGAACTTGCAAAATAATCATTGAATGATATTTCTTTAATTTGATTGTTTAGATTTATATCATTAAAATCTAATCTTTCTTCAGAATAATCCTCAATTTCTATGTTAGGGTTAATGTAAATAGCATCTAAACGAATTTCTACATGCTTAGAATCTAAAAATAATGATTTGAGATAAATTATATTCGTACCTCGATCAAAAATAAATGGTACTTTATAAAAAGAAAATTCAAGAATATAATTTTCAAAAAAGATATTTTGAGTAGGTATCGTATATATATTTATAATTGGATCACTAGGTCTCCTGAAAATAACATGAGAATGAGATAGAATATCAGAATTTCTCAACTCCGCTCTTGTTGTGGGATCTAGTAAAAATTTTGCATGAAACAGACCACCTTCCTCCCAAATATTTAGTAATAACATTTTTTTCATTTTTGTTACTAATGTTATATAATGTTATATAACAAATTTAATATTTAAATCTATCTATCTGCATTTGTTATAAAAATCGAGGATAAGTTATATTAACATAAGTTATATATATTAAGGAATGTTATATAATTATAGGAATACTTCTTTTATAATCCTAGTTTAAATAGTGGAATATTAATATGTAATTAATGTTAATAAAATTAGAAAAACAATTTTGTTATGAATATGAAAGAGAATATTAAAACAGAATCAATTCCAAAGGTAAAAGGACTAGTCATAAAAGCAATTAAAGAAGCAAAAATCGATAGCTCAAATAATAAAAGAACCTTTTTTCATTGGCATAAATTTTATAATTATTCTATAAATCCGTTAAATCTCTTAAATCCAGAAGAAGATTTCAAAGATGAGGATTTGAATTTATTTATTAATAGAGAAAATGAAATTAAATTGATATCAGGATATATTGGCCAAGTAAATAAAAATTTGAATGGAATTCATTTGGCAATAGTAGGTTCAAAAGGAATTGGAAAGCATACATCTATGAAAATTATCTCAAGTATCCTAATAAATTCATTTCCGGAATTATATTTTGAATTTTATAATTATCAATTTTTATATGATTTTAAGAAAAGTGAGCCAATTTCCTTTAAAGAAATGAAAAAAATTCATAATAACAGTCTGGATATTAGAATAATTTCCTGTATCGGTAAAAATAAATGGCAATTTCTTGAAAAAATAAAAGAGTTCAAAAAAAATACAAAATTGATTATTTCTATTTGGGATATAAGTGAATATCCACATGCGGATGAGATATTTGTGGATAAAGAAATTTTTTTCAAGAATTATACTTTAAAAAAGACCATTGATATTTTAGAAGCAAGAGTTAAAAAATCATTGAAAAGCCTTAATGAAAACAAAGACTATTACAAAAATTTAAAAGAAAATATAATCCCAAAAATTGCTTCTTTTTCAAGAGGGAATTTAGAAGTATGTTTTAAACTATTTGAAGCCATACATCAAGAAGGAAGTAATAAAGGGCAAAAACATATTGATTTATCAATAGTCGATCAGAAAATCCAAGAATTTTCAAAAATGAAGAATGCAAAATTAACAAGAAAAGAAAATGAGATAATTAACTACTTTATTGAAAAACAAAATATGAAATTTTTAACAACACCTAATTTAGTTCAAGATTTAAATTATAATCGTACGATCGCTTGGACTTATTTAGAAAAATTAACTGAAAAAAATATTTTAGAAAAAGTACAGTATGGAAAGCCCTCCAAATACAAAATTAATGACCTTTTCCTAATTTATTATGAAGAGAAAATAATAGATAAAATGATATTGAGTAGTTCTTAATTTTGTATAATCTATTCTTCATAATTTATATCAAAAATTCAAGTTGTTTATTAATATTTTCTTTGATAGAAATATATGCCCCCGATAAAAATCTATTTCGACGTACATTTTAATTCTAAAATCAAAGATCTAGAACAAGAAATCATAGCAAATACTACTAAAATAGCTCACTATTTTCAAGGAATTTTTGTCCCTGGCTTTATAAAACTGAAAAAAGAAATTCCAATTTTTAATAATGTTTTCGAAGATTATTATATTTCTTCATATCTGGGCCCTAGAAAAATATTTTTAGATTCTATCGAATCTGTCAAAAATGACTTTCAAAATGATAGAAAGAAAGGAAAAAAGAAAGAATATTGCACCCCACAAATGATTAAAATAATAATTAGTAAAAATCAAGCACTTATTTGCCTTTACAGCAACGGAGTTATCACTAAGGATATGGCTAATAACATAATAATTGATCTACATACAAAATTCAATTACAAATTTATAGAAATTCCCGAATGCTATGTCTTTAAAAGAAATCATCTAGATGACTTAATTAATAGCTTTGATAAAGAGGATTTTACTGCGATTTCTAGATGGAATAATGATAATCTCTTAAGTGTAAAAAATCCAGATAACATTAAGATGACTGATACAGTCAAACCATTTTATGAAGATTTAGATGCTGGAAATTGGACACATGTTAAAATACGTAATAAAACTTTACAGTTTGAGATTAGAATAAATAATAGAACTCAGAAATTTTTAACATTTGAAAATGACTATGTTAATGATGAGCATTTAGTTAAGTCTGTTGATTTAATTGTGAAAAAGATTAAAGAATTGGAAGAATTTAAAAATCAAACTCAAAAATCATCTCAGTTCTGTATGGATACATTTACTTCAGTTTGATTAAATTTTTTTATTTAAATAAAATAGAAATTATTAATTCAATAAGAAAATCTAATAAAAGTATTGAAAACTGAATATAAATATAAAGAATCTTATATTTAATATGAGATTATTTAAATCCCTCAAAACGAAATTGGCAGATAAGAAGGACAAAAAATGAAAAATTTTGTAATAATACTAATGAGGTAAAAAAATTGAGTAGAAAATATAAATCTACAAGTTTGGAGAATTACGTTAATCAGAGAGGAAACAAGAAGGTAGAAAACACCATAAAAAAAAAGAACCAAACTAAAAAAAAAAAAAATAATTCAAAAGGGGCTATAGGCTTTGAAGATAAATTATGGGAAGCTGCAGATAAAATGCGTAATAATATGGACCCTGCCGAATACAAACATGTTGTATTAGGTCTAATTTTTTTGAAATATATATCAGATGCTTTCGAGGAGAGATATAAACAACTCCAAAATGAAGAATACGCAGATCCAGAAGACCCTGATGAATACAGGGCAGAAAATATCTTTTGGGTTCCTAAAGAAGCTCGTTGGTCATTAATTCAAAAAAACTCTAAAAATCCTCGGATTGGGATTATGATTGATGATGCAATGGACACTATTGAGAAATCCAACGAATCACTTAAAGGAATATTACCAAAAAATTACGCACGAAGAGAATTAGATAAAATTATGCTCGGAGGAGTAATTGATCTTATAAGCGATATAGGATTGGGTGACAAAGAAAGCCGCTCTAGAGATATACTTGGAAAAGTATATGAATATTTTTTAGGAAAATTTGCCATGCAAGAAGGAAAAGGGGGAGGACAATTCTTCACACCTACTTGTATCGTTAGGCTTCTTGTTGAAATGATCGAGCCTTTTAAAGGTAGAGTATATGATCCATGTTGTGGCTCAGGAGGGATGTTTGTTCAAAGTGAACGGTTCGTAGAAGTCCATGGCGGTAAATTGGGAGAGATATCTATATATGGTCAAGAATCTAATCCAACAACATGGAAGTTAGCTAAGATGAATCTAGCTATAAGAGGAATTGAAGCAAATCTGGGTTCTAAGCATGCTGATTCTTTTCATAATGATCTACATCCTTCGTTGAAAGCCGATTTTATTCTGGCAAATCCCCCTTTCAATGTAAGTGATTGGGGCGGAGAAAGGCTCAAAGAGGATGTTAGATGGAAGTATGGTATTCCATATGAAGGAAATGCTAATTATGCTTGGATTCAACATTTCATCCATCATCTTGCTGTAAATGGAATTGCCGGATTTGTTTTAGCTAATGGAAGTCTTACTTCTGAGACATCCACAGAAGGAGAAATTAGAAAAGCTTTAATTGAAGAGGATCTAATTGATTGTATTATCAGTTTACCAGGACAATTATTTCTTACAACTTCTATTCCTGCTTGTTTATGGTTTATTGCACGTTCAAAAAGTAATAGAAAATTCAGAGATCGAAGTGGAGAAACATTATTTATTGATGTTAGATCAAAAGGTCATATGATTGATAGAAGAACAAGAGAATTATCTGAAGAGAATATAAAAGAGATTGCAGATATTTATCATAACTGGAGATTAGGTACGAATTATAAAGATGTGATTGAACTCTGTAAGTCCGTTAATTTGAGTGAATTAAGGGAAAATAATTATGTTTTGACACCAGGAAGATATGTTGGTCTTGATACTCCAACTTTTGAAAATCATATCGATTTTGAGACAAAAATGATGGATTTAACAGCAGAACTTTCGGAGCAATTTAATAAACAAATAAAGTTGAATAAATTAATAAAGAAATCTCTTGAGGAATTTGGATTTGATATCAGATAAAGTCTGGAAGAAAATTCCAGTATCCCAAATAGCTGAAATTGTACTAGGAGGGACTCCTAAGACAAAAGTAAAAGAATATTGGGGAGGCGATATTCCTTGGGCTTCCGCAAAAGATATTTCTAATAATATTGATAGATATATTCATAAGACTGAGAAATTAATAACTAAAAAAGGGCTGGATAATAGTAATACTAGATTGCTTCCAAAGGGAACTATAGTTATAACAGCTAGAGGAACAGTGGGTAAATTAGCAATTCTTCCACGAGATATGTGTTTTAATCAAAGTTGCTATGGATTAATTAGCAAAGAAGAAATAATTCCTCTTTTCCTATATTATGCTTTAGAAGAATCTTTAAATCAACTCCTATCACTAACTTATGGAACAGTTTTTGATACAATCACCATAAAATCATTTGATGACCTTGAAATTTATTTGCCTGACAAAACTAATCAGGAAGCTATTTCTTCAATTCTTGATTTTATAGATAGTTTAATTGAATTAAACTTGCATATGAATAGAACTTTAGATAAAATCGCTCAGGCGATATACAAATCATGGTTTATTGATTTTGAACCTTTCCAAGAGGGAGAATTTATAGAAAGTAAATTGGGTATGATGCCAAAGGGATGGAAGGTAGGAAAAATTGAAGATTTATGTGATGATATAAAGAATGGTGGAACGCCTCTCAGGAAGGAAAAACTTTATTGGAAAAATGGTAAGATCAATTGGTTTAAAACTGGAGAATTAGAAGATAGTATTCTTTTAGATTCTGAGGAGAAGATTACTGAAATTGGTTTAAAAAATTCTTCTTGCCACTTATTACCGATAAATACAATTGTGATTGCGATATATGCCGCTCCAACAGTTGGAAGATTAGGAATATTAAAAAAACCAGCAACTACAAATCAAGCTTGTACAGCACTCATTCCTAAAAGTAATGTGGGTTATATTTATATTTTTCATAGTTTATTAGCTAATCGATCAGTATTAAATGCAATAGCAAGTGGTTCAGCTCAACAAAATATTAGTCAAGGTATTATAAGAAATTTGAAAGTTCCTATCCCTCCTATTGAAGTGACTATTAAATTTCAAAAAGTTTTAGAGTGTTTTTATGATTATATTACAAAAAATATAGAAGAATCCAAGATATTGTTTAAAATTAAAGATTTAATTTTACCTCAACTTATTTCTGGAAGATTGAGGATTACAAATCCTGTAGAATTCTTGGAGGAGATTTTTAATTAAAATAACAGAAGAAGAATTAGAAAATGCAGCTTTAGAGATTTTGGAAGATATTGGATATGCAATTAAATTTGGTCCTGAAATTGCTCTAACGGGTAATGCATCAGAGAGAAAATCATACCAAGAAATTATTTTACAAAATAGACTCTACACAGCATTAGAATTATTAAATCCCTATTTACCTAAAGAGGCGATAGAGGATGCTTTAAGGAAAGTCTATAAAATAGAATCTCCAGATTTGATACTTAACAATAGAGCATTTCATAAAATGATAATCGAGGGTGTTGAAGTAAATTATCCATATGAAGGAAGACAAAAAGGAGATTTAGTTAAATTAATTGATTTTGAAAATTTTAATAAAAATCAATTTTTAGCAGTAAACCAATATACTGTAATTGAGAAGAAAAATCAAGTATTATATAATCGAAGACCGGATATAGTTTTATTCATTAATGGAATTCCTCTTATAGTAATTGAATTAAAAAATCCTTCTGATGAGAGTACGACAATACGACACGCTTTTAATCAACTTCAAACATATAAAAAAGAAATTCCCTCACTTTTTCGCACGAATGAATTATTAATTATAAGTGATGGGTTCGAAGCAAAGGTAGGAAGCTTATCAGCTAACTGGGAAAGGTTTATGCCTTGGAGAACAATTGAGGGAGAAACTCTTGTAGAATCAAATATTTTGCAATTAGAGGTCCTTATAAGGGGAATATTAGATCCCGCTCGTTTGTTAGATTACATTAGATTTTTCATAACTTTTGAAGATAATGGAGAAGATATTATAAAAAAATCAGCAGCTTATCATCAATTTCATGCAGTAAATAAAGCGATTGAAGAAACGTTAAGAGCAACAGGAAAAAATGGAGATAGGAAGATTGGAGTAGTTTGGCATACTCAAGGCTCTGGTAAAAGTATAACTATGTTATTTTATACTGGTAAATTGATACAAATGTTAAATAATCCAACGATTCTCCTTTTAACTGATCGCAATGATCTTGATGAACAATTATCTGATACATTTATGTATTCTACAGATTTATTAAGACAAATTCCTAAACAAGCAGAAGGTCGGGAGGATGTTATGAAGCTATTGAATACTTCAGGTGGAGGAATTATTTTTTCTACAATCCAGAAATTCCTCCCTATTATAAAGTGCTCAAAATGCAATGGTAAGGGAAAAATTAAAAATTCAATATGTGAAAAATGTAATGGAAAGAAGTATATAACATTAGAAGAATATCCTTGTCTTTCGGATAGAAAAAATATTATAGTGATTGCTGATGAAGCTCATAGAAGTCAATATTCTTTCAGGAAATCTGTTTCTGACGAAGGTTTGATAAAAGAGGGATTTGCTGCACATATAAGGAAAGCTTTACCTAATGCTTCGTTTATTGGATTTACTGGTACTCCAATAGAGCTTGTAGATAGGAATACAATCCAAGTATTTGGCAATTATATTAGCATTTATGACATTTATCAAGCAATTATTGATAAAACTACAGTACCCATTTATTATGAGAGTAGATTAGCGAAATTAAAACTAAATGAAAAATTATTACCTGAGATAGATGAAAAATTTGAGGAAATTACTGAAGATGAAGAAGAGACGACAAAAGAACGATTAAAATCAAAATGGTCGCGAGTAGCGGAATTAGCTGGTGACCCCGATAGAATTGAGGAAATTGCATATGATATTATTGAGCATTTTAAAAACAGAACTGATGTTATTGAAGGAAAAGCTTTAATCGTGTGTATGAGTAGAGAGATTTGTGTGGATTTATACAACCAAATTATAAAAATTCATCCAGGTTGGCATTCAGAAGATGATAAAAAGGGGGAAATAAAGGTAATTATGAGTGGTTCTGCTAGTGATAAGGAAAAAATGCAACCACATATTCGACCAAAAAAGAGAAGAGAAGAAATTAAAAAGCGATTGGTTAATCCTGATGATCCTTTAAAAATTGTGATCGTTAGAGATATGTGGTTAACAGGTTTCGATGCTCCTTGTCTACATACGATGTATGTAGATAAACCTATGAAGGATCATAATCTAATGCAGGCAATAGCCCGAGTCAATCGAGTTTTTAAAGATAAACCAGGAGGCTTAATAGTTGATTATATTGGCATCGGTTTCTTTCTGAAGCAGGCCTTATTCAATTATTCCAATCAACAATCGCGCGAACAGACTGGAATCCCCATAGAAACAGTTATTGAATTAATGAAAACATATCATGAAATTGTGTCTGATATGTTTTTTGGTTTTGATTATACCGATTTTTTTAAAGGTAGTGCTTTACAAAGATTAAGTTTATTACCTGCAGCGATGGAACATATTTTACAGTTAAAGGGTGGAGATGGGAAAAAACGATACTTGGATAATTTGACCGCATTAAACAAGGCTTTTTCATTAGCTACTCCAAATGAAGAAGCACTAGCTATTCGAGATGATTTAGCTTTTTTTCAGGCTGTAAGAGCAGGATTTGTTAAAGCTACAACTCCTTCAAGTGAACGAAAAAGAGATATTGACCATGCCATTCGTCAATTAATCTCTGAAGCTGTAATCTCAGATGAAGTGATTGACATTTTCTCAGCTGCCGGATTGGAAAAACCAGAAATATCTATTTTGTCAGAAAAATTTCTCAAAGAAGTTGAAGGGCTTCAATATAAAAATTTAGCTATTGAATTGTTAAATAAATTGCTTTCAGACCAAATTAAATCTCGGGCTAAGACAAATCTAGTAGAATCTAGAGCATTTTCAGAATTACTTAAGAGATCTATCATTAAATATCAAAATCGTACAATCGAAGCAACCAAAATTCTTGAAGAGTTATTAGATCTTGCTAGAGAAATGCGAGATGCTCAGACAAGAGGGGAAGATTTAGGATTAAATGATAATGAAATTGCATTTTATGATGCTTTAGCAAAAAATAAAAGCGCAGTCGAGATATTAGGTGATGAGACTCTTAAAAAAATAGCAAAAGAACTAGTTTTAGAAGTCAGAAAGTCAGCCACTATTGATTTTACAGTCAAAGCAAATGTTCAAGCAAAAATGAGGGTGACCATTAAACGATTATTGAAGAAATATAAATACCCTCCCGACCAACAACCTGAAGCGATTAAATTAATAATGGAACAAGCTCAATTATTTGGTGAAGAGTGGGCTAGTATAGAGGCTTGAATATCCAACAAATAATTGGAGTTTAAAAAATAAGATTTCTATATTAGAAAAAGAAGCTTGAATTGAAAAATGAATGATATAACAAATCTTTATTTTAGTAATTACCGAAAATTACTAAAAATAATTAATATCAAAAAGCTAAAAGAAATTGGAAAATTAAAATATACTTCCAAATCAGTAAACTCGATGGCTTTGAATGCTACATTTATTAAAGCCGTTGATGGAAATTATTTTATTTCTCTTTCTCATAATTATATTGAAAACGATGATATACTTCATGACCCAAAAATAACAATTAAGATTGATAACATAAACAAAATTATTGAAGCATTATCCTATCAAGATCGGTATCTAAGTCAAGATGTATATTTCAAAAAGAACGGAAAAGATTACCAAGATTATAATTCAAAAATATCTCTTAATAAATTCCTTAGTTCTTGGTTAACAACGTTAATTAGGGAAGGCTATAAAATTATTAATGATTGATATTGCATGTATAGGAAAATTCTGACAGCGTTAAAATTTATTTATATTGGTATGAGAAATGTATTTATAGGTCTCATCTTTCATATAGGATCTGTCTTATAACAGAAATATACAAGAAGTCTCTCCTTTCTCTATATTGGTATAATTATGTTGCTACGTCGTTTAATTCTTCATTACATATAATATTTAATTGTTCTAAATTATCTCTAGCCTGATTGACTCGAAATTCGATTATAAATTGAATTATGTTTTTTAGACCGTCAGAAACATTTTCCCTAGTTAATTTTTTTAAAAATTTAAAAGCTTTATATGGTTTGTTAGATTTTTTTGGAGATATTCCTATAAGAGTCTCAAAATTCGGGTTAATTGTTATTAATCCTATTTTTTCAGAATATTTTTCAATCTCAGTTCTCATTTTTTCATTTTCTTTAAAATTTCTCTTTCTGAATTTAATAGATTCAATCTTTTTTTCAGGATAACCCTCTTCTCTAAGTTCTTCGATGTCCCTTTGTTCTTCCTCCAATAATGGATCTATATCATGAATTAATACTATAGGTTTATTGAATTGGGAAAGAATTTTTACAAAATATAGTAAATTTGTTTTTCCTCCACATTCGATAACTGAAATATTAAGTGAGTTAAGATTTTTATCCAATAAAGGTGAAATTCCATAAATGACAATTTGTTCTACATCACCTTCAACTAAGATAATTTTTTTAGCAAAAAACATTTCATTTCTCTCAGGATTGAATCTCATTAACATATTAAATTCTTTTTTTGATTCTGGTTCAAATAATTCTTCTTTAATGGTATCTATTTTAGTTCCTATGCTAATATCCTTTTTTTTTACGAGCCCTAAGCTTAAATAATTCTCGATATTGATAAAATAAGGTGAATGCGTAGTATATAGCACTTGATCGTATTTAGATATCTCGAATAGGATGGTTCCTAATTCCTTTTGAGCTTGAGGATGTAAGTATAACTCAGGCTCTTCTATTAAGAAAAGAAATGGACGATACTCCGAATTATCGTCCTCCATACTCCCTCTTAAAAAATGAGAATAAGTAATAAATAAAGCAAATATTAGGGATCTTTTTAATCCATCTCCTTTATCATCTACCGAACTATGGATCCCGTCATTGATAAAGATTTTTGAATTGGAAAAAAAATCCCTAAGATTGGGTGTAAAGAATTTTATTTCCAGTTCCTCAGTGTTTATATTTTTATTCAGATTCTGTAGTAATTGTTGTTCAATCTCTTTTATAATTTGAAACCTATCATCTGTAACCTCAGCTTTATTTAATTTTTTTCTTATCGCTTCAATTCCATCTTGAAAATCTGTAAGCATCTGTTCTGTATTTTGGATCTTTTTCAAAATGATTTTTTCTATTATTTTATTATAAATTGATTTACTTTTTAAACTAATAGCAGTTTCTTCAGTTACTTTCTTGGTAGATTCAATGTATAAAACTTCAGGTAATTTTTCTTGGACTTCTTTCCAATTAATTGGATTTCTACAAACTTTTTCCGTCCAATTCTCAATTTCTTCCCGATTTTCTTCGATAAACCTTGGAATTCCCCTAATGTAACTATTCTTAGCCAAATTCCCATTCTCATTATAAAAATATGTTTCATATTCATTTTCTCTTATCCAATCATTAATTTCTGATTTATTAGCACTCCAGTTCGAGATATAATCTTCTTTAAAATACTGTATATCTGGAACCTCTTGACATAAGAAAAAGTTTGAAGATGCTTTCAATGAATCTTCATTTATGTTGAAAGTCCTTTCAATCTTTAAGATACCATTAATTATATAATCTTGGAATGATGCAATTTCTGAGGGAGTTAAATTATTAAATGATACTGAAATACTAATATCGTTATTCAATTCTTCCATGAAAAAATCACTTTTACTTAATCCAGCTAAGCTTTTACTAAAAAATAGTTTTAAAGCAAGCAAAATATTGGTCTTTCCTGAGTTATTCTCTCCAATTAATTGCATAAAGTTATTGACTACTCTGACTTTTAGAGACTTAATTGATCTAAAATTCTTAATTTGAAATTCCTTAATTTTCATAATATTTATTGCTGCTCTCTTTTTACTTTTGTTTTATGATTAACCTTATTAAAATTAAAAATGTCGCTAACAAATGAATCTAAAGTACGTTCATGTGAAATGACAATCAATTGTCCCATATTTAAATTGTCAAAAACATCTTGCATTTTACTAACTTGTACTTCACTAAAACCGTCTGTGGGCTCATCTAGTATGAGAAGATCCTTTGTCTTGACATCCTGATGCTTAGTGTTAATAACCTTATTTAAAGCAAGCCGATAAGCAAGTGATAAGGCACTTTTTTCTCCACCGGACATGTCCCTAAACGGAGATTCATATCCATCTATGTAGACAATTGGTTGAAGTTCTTCTGGATCGATTCTAATCTCAATATTTTCTTCTTGGACTAATATTCTAAACCACTCTTTAAAGTACATATCAAAATTGGTGGCGGTAGAAGTAAGTATTGTACGTTCAATATCTCTTAATAATCTTGGTAGTTGATCTGAAACCCATTCAGAAACACTGGAGATATATTTCGATTTTTCCTTAAGAGTCTCTTTAAGATTTATATTTTCTTCTAATTGGTTTAATTCATCTTTTAATAATTTTGAACCAGACTCTAAGGTTGCTTTCTCCTTTTCAAGCTCAATGAAAATAGATTGGAGATTATCCACATGTTTCTTTTGTTCATCTAATTTGTATTTTAACTCTTTTTCATATAAATTAAATTCCTCGAATGATTTCATTTTATAGTAATTTAATATATCCTCACTCTCCTTTTGTGCTTGTTTGATATTTTTATCCAGTGTTAAATTTATATTAGTTAAATCTCCTGTTCTTTTTTGTTTTTCTTCAATCAATTTCTTTATAGTATTTCGTTTTTCTTGATTTTTTTCATATTTATGAATATTTTTAAGAAAATCATCTTTTTCCTTAATCTGTTCTGTTAATCCGTTTGACTCTTCAGTCGCTTCACTTAAATCTTTCTTATACTTTTTAATTTCCTTATTAAATCTTTCTTTTTCATGGATTTCTTGTTTACACCTGGGACAAATATTATTTTTTAACATTTCCTCAGTCTCATCAATATCTTTTTCAAGTTTTGCTATCGTTTTATTAAGCCTTTTATCTCTTTTCCTCAGTTCCTCAATTTCAGATTCAAGAACCTCTTCTTTCTTTCTGGTCTTAAGCTCAATTTTCGGTAAAGAAATTAAATTTTTCTCTTCTTGAGAAATTTCGAGATTAAGCTGGTCAATTTTAGAACGGTTATCTTTAATGGTATTATTATTATCTTGAATTATTTTATTTTTTGTGGTGATTTGGGTGATTTCATTTGAATATTTTTGATATTGGTTTTGTTTTGTACCTAGAATACTATTTTCTTTATCAATTTCTTTTCTTTTAGCTGAAATCTCTTGCTCTTTAGTGGAGATTAAGGAGTTCTGGACTTTAATCTCATCTTTCTTCTCTGGTATTAGTTCTTCAGGACTTCCGATTTCTTCTATTTTAGATTTAATCCTATTAACATTTTTATTAAGTTTTTTACGAATTTTCTCCAAATTCGCTAATGTGTGTTCATATTTTTCAATTTCTAATACATCTTTTAATATGTTAAATCGTTCTTTAGAATCCGCTATTAAAATCTCTTTAAGTTCTTCTTGAGGTGTATAAACTGTATAACGATAAATATCAATACATTTTTTATTATGAGCTCTATATCTTGAAATTGAATATTTCAATAGATCCAGAATTTTAAGTCTTAAATCTGTAGTAGAGTAATCTGTCTTAGTATCTTCTTCTATAAACCATCCCGTTGATTGTTGGACTTTTTCTTTACCCTCTCGCATGACTTTTTTTAATGTTCTATATATAGTATAAATTTTACCATCAATGCTGAAAGTAAGTTCAACTGAACCTTTTTTCTTCCCTCTTCTTAGAAGTGATTCTGCTGGCAACTCCCCAAGAGCTCCAAAAAGACCAAATTCAACTGCTTTTAACACTGAAGATTTTCCGCTCCCAACATCTCCATAAAACAAAAGGGTACCTTCAGGAAAAACTAAGTCTACTTTCTCAATACTTCGAATATTATTTATGATAATGGATTCAAGCTTCATTAATCCAAATCCTCCATTTTAAAATTTAAGATAGCATAAAAATTTTCAAGCATCTGCTTATCATAATCTTTTACGGCTTCTCCCTCATGTTTATCTCTCCCTAAAACTTTCAGGAGTTCAGGAATTATTTTTTCAACCTCATTTTTAGAAAGATTATAAATTTTAGATTTTTGGGCATGTTCATGAATTAATTTTTTTTCAATTTCTTCATTTGTAATATTAGGATCGATTTTTACAGGCTTATATTCTTTTGAAGTAAGTTTCATCTTATGTACAAATACTTCATATGCACCCTTTTTTTGTAATTTTGTCCTTATAGTATCAGGTTTGATTTCAGTTGGTTTTCCAGAAGCTAATTCTCCATCAATTCTTACAGTAATTATTTTATTTTTAAAATTTCCAGATGCTATCCTTTCATTAACGTGCTCTTTAACAGTTTCTACAGATTTATTGGCTGCATTAATGAATAAATCTTCTACTTCTTTAATTTTTAAAGGGATATAATCCACATTAAGATCTCCATCTGGAATATTTCCCGAGACAATACAAAAACCTCCAAAATTGAACTGTTCTAGTTCATAAAAGTTAGTAGGATATAAAGCTCCAGGATATATTGTTCTATTTTCAAGCGCTGATTCCTTTTTTAGAATAATAGAATTGTTGTGTAATTGCTCTGGTATTGTCTTATGAATATGACCTCCTGCGTAATAAATGAAATTATCAGGAAGAATTGATTTTGACCCTCCTATCATATCTTTAAATTCCAAGGGTTTTAATTCATTTAAAATTGTATGAAGGACAAAAATTTTAGTTCCTTCTTCTTTTTCTAAATGAACTCGATCTAATTGTTTGTAATCCTCTATTTCCAAACTTTTTCTTCTCGCACGCATTCCACATAATTTTATATTTGTCTTCTTATCTTCAATAAATTCTAAGCGTAAAGGGTACTCCGGATCATTAATATAAATTGGGACAGATACATTTATGAACAAACCAGCTGAAATTAACGGTAGAATCATCGTTTTTTCGGAGGGAGAAAAATCATGAGAGCCCATGATTCCATATACAGGAACTTCTGCATCTTTTAGCCTTTTTAATTGTTGGGTCGCCAAATCTACTACTTTAACTGCAGGATTACTAACATCATATAAATCTCCAGCTATTATAAGAAAATCTACCTCTTCTTCAATGATTTTATCAACCATTTGAATGAAAGCTTGAAATCCTATTTCATTAAGTGAGTCTTTTCTCCATGCTCCCAAATGACAATCTGATACATGAGCAAATTTTACATTCATTCTTTAAAACCTCTTATGGAAAAATTTTCATTATAGTGGTGTTGTTTTAAAATGGGCTTCTTTTTTTTATAGTTTGAGGACTATCTCCTCTCTTTTTCAAGTTTTTTTTTATTAAATCCTCAAATAGGGGGATTTTAATTGGCACCGCAAACTTTGCAAAATTAGATGTAATGATAGCTTCTCCTTTATCCAGACTACCGATATTCTGATAATCATCAGAGAGATCTTGAGCAGCACTTTCTATAATTGCTTTTCGTTCGGGACCCATTTCATTACCAAGTATAATTTTAGTGTTCATATTAGCTAAAATCTCTCTTTCGATAATGCTTGGAAGTTGGGTAATCGCGATCAACCCGATATTGAACTTACGTCCTTCCTTTGCTATTGTTCCAAAAATGTTTTCACTTACTTCTAACGCCTTTTTTCCAATAACTCTGGGAGCTTCTTCGAGCACTATGGAAATAATAGGAAAATTATGTAGCTCGTTTTTAAATTTATGATTTTTGTAAGTATTAAATAGCTTTTGCACAATAATGGTTGCAATAAAGATCTCTTCAGCCCCAGTGAATAAAGATGTATCAATTATCACCGTTTTTCCACTCTTTAAGTGACCAATAATATCAAATATCGTAGTTTTGTAACCATCAAGTAAATAAATCCCATGTTCTCTTATTTTTATTCCCGTATCATCTTCAGTACTTTCAAAATTTAATAGGATGCCTAATTTTCTTCTTAATGCATTTATAGTCTTAGGATCTACTTCATTTGGCACAGTACCACTAAAAACATTCTGAATCCAATTCTCCCGATCTTTTCTATGATATACAATTAGAGCTTCTCTCTGAGCTTTTGAAAGATCAATAGCTCCCATAATATGTCCTGGTGTTAAGGTACTTACATTAAATTTCAAATCAATTCTATCGGTATGGTCTCTTGGGGTGTAATAAACTAGACAATCCTTACTATTAGGTTGCTTGCATAATCCTTCATAATATTCATTATGAGGATCAAACACAAGTTTTCCACATTCTTCATTTTCCATTAAATTGTAGAGAATAACTTTAACCAGATTGGATTTACCCCTTCCTGTGGTCGCCGGGATAAGAACATGGTGTGTCAGTACATCTTTTGCTTCTAAGCTGATAGTAGTATCAAGAATTTTTGAACCAGAGCGAACTTGTCCTAAGGGAATGGGATTTTCCAATTCAGATTCTTCCAAGAATTTTAAATGGTTATTATTAATTTCATATACCTTATCAAAGAATCGTGGTAGGATTTTGGGTAAGAAAGGTTCCATTTTCTTTGTCTCTTCACTCTCTCGTATACGAATTAGAGGTCTTGCTATAGCTAACACATAATTCCTCAATTCTGGTTCTAAAATCATAAGACTCGATTCATCCCTTTCTAATTTATATCCTGCCATTAACTCCAACGAGTCGAGAGGAATCTGGCTTCCATGTCTTAGGTCATTTATTTGATAAATTGTATAATCTTTAGGACCGTAACCTGCTATTAATAACTGCCCGATCTCAAAAATTTGATCAGATTTCTGCCTTAATAGCAATTTCGTAAAGGATCCCGCTATAAATTGTCCAATATTTTTCCCTAAATCTGTCATGATTAATCTTAATTTTTTCTAATTTTATTTAATATATCGTGAGCATCTACCGAACGTAGACGCGGTAGAATAAATTTTTCAAAATGAGATTTATCAAATTCAGAAAAAACCATTATTTTCTGTCCATCAATTTCTCGATAGGCCACTCTTGACATTTGATCCACCTTAATTAATCCATACGGATACCCTGGAAAAGATAGATCCAATGAATTTGAAGCTATATTTGAAATGATATTTTCTTTTTGATCCTGATCTAATTTTTTTGATTGTTCTAAGTAAATATCAAACCGAAATGGACAATACGCTAACTTATGTAATTTCACAAAGAATAAATCTGCTTGATTGTCCGCACGAGTTATTTGATATATAGGATAGTAATACCATATATCTTCTGGAAATTTATGATCTCCCACTAAATTAATGATTGAAACTAGAGCATCTCCATTACTAGTCAATAATCTGCACGATTTTGATACCCCAGTTACTATTACGTTCTTTCTAACTGCATTCTGATATAGTTTCTGTGCTAATCGTATTTCTCCTTTAAAACCGGTCTGTAAAGAACCATCCTTACAAAAGACATCTCCTTCTTTTAATTCTTTTTCAACCAATCCTTTAGCATACGACCACTCTGCAAATCTTCGTGCAATAGAACCAAAATTCTCAATTTTTGGCTGGAAAACCCCTCTACGAATGGACTTATCTTTTATATTTATAACAATGTCTCTGTCAGGTAAAAAATCATAGTATTCAGCCGTTCTTGGGAAATATTTTGTGATATATTCCAATGATCCATCTTTTTCCGTATTTAAGATAGTAGCTGTGTGAAATTCTATAACCGAGGGAATTGAGTTTAAAGGAATGTGCTCGGTGCTTCGGAAAAGATTGCCTGCAATACGATGAAAACTGATATTAAAATCAGCACTGTTAATTATCGATGCGTTTCCTCCATCAACAAATCCTATGGTTCGAAAATCTTTGCATTTGGGGATCTTAAAGATACGGTCTGGCGTGATGGGAAAGGATTTCTCCTCAGAACTGGAGATATAAGGAACTTGATCCTTCTCATATCCTTTTTTCCTAGTTTGAATAAAGTCCACACACGATTTTAAGGAGTATTCCTTCTCTTCATAAAATTCAAAGGTGTATTCTTCATTTCTATTTTCTTTATTTCCGGACATGATATCCTCTTTCAATTCTTTTATAATGAATATTCGAAAAAATATAATTTAAATTTAGATCTTGAAGCCCCTATATAGAGTTGCATGATAAAATTGTTATAGCGTTCAGGGTACCGTTCCTTGAATTCTGCTAAAGTGGGCACTAAAAGGAAAATTACATCTCGTTCCAATCCTTTAAACCCAGAAATAGTTTTAAACATTACGATAAAATCACTAATAATTTCATCGGATTTGCTAATCTCTTGAAACTTGGAGATGTGGTCAGGTTCGATAACAAAAAAGTTTGTCTTAATACCTTTTTCCTTTACATATAACTGAATATAATCACAATATTCGTTACTCTTAAAAGGAGTACCTAGATTATTTAGTTTAAAATAGGAAAGTATGACAATTTTATCAAGGTCAATATTTTTATTAATAAATTTCCCCTTAATTATTTCAACAATTTTTATAAGAGCCTCAAAGGAGCTGTTAAATTGATGAGTTGTTACTTTAAATCCCTTTATTCCTGAATATTCTTGGTAATTCCCTAATTTAGTCTTATACTTAAACCATTTCGCAATTTCTGTGGTGTTTCGCAAATTTTTGGAAAGCATTATAAGATCTTGCTCGGGATTCATTCCAAATTTTTCAATAGAAAATTTTTTTACAAAAATTGATTGAGCTTCATCATAAAAAATATATAAAATTGAATGTTGAGGGTCCTTCAAGAAACAATCAAATAAATCCCAAATACTACTATCAATATCTTGTGCCTCATCTATAATAATCGCATCGTATTTATATTCGTTATAGATTTTGGTTTTATCTTGTTTTAATTTGTCAGCTATTGGTTTATAATCAAAAATATTCAAATTTTTGAGTAAATTACCCTTAAAGGTTCCATAATAATTTTCATTAATTTGTAGCCTTAGAAAAGAATTAATTGTGTGAATATGTATTAAATCTTTGAATTCTTCGTATTCCATATTTAATTGTTCACTGAGATAATTCTGAATGGAATCTCTTAATTCCGCGTTAAAACATAACAACAATGTCTTTATACCTACTCTATAATTAAGTAAAGCCTTTTTCATCGCTATAAATGTTTTACCTGAACCTGCACTTCCCTTAAAAATACATCTGGATTTTTGTAATAAAGAATTTAATAAAAAATCTTGAACCTTATTAATTTCTTCCAATTCTGTTTCTCTCGAATCTAAATACCTTCTCATACTAACATACTTTGAGATGTTTGAACCAATCATATTAATAAAAAAATCAGCTGTGCTTGGAAGTGATATTCTTTTAGATGCATAAGCATTTAAAAGTTCTAAAAGAAATTTTTCCAATGGAGATGCTTGATTTTTTTCTCCTACCATCCAATTCATATGTTCTTCGATGTCTGATCGATCGAAGATTTTGTTAAACCTCAATTGCAAATATTCAAAATCATCCTTGAAGGTAGTATCTGGGAAAAAAACTCCATAATTAAAGGATAAAGGAAAATATTTGTTAAACTTTAATAAATTTGAGGGATCGGGACTTTTTTTAGCTTGTTCTTCATAAAATTCCCTTATATGATGCATAGACCTTCTTGCTTGTTCGAATGGATCCTTGATTTCGTTTTTCTCGAGGGTAGATTGGTTTAAACTATAATATATTCCATTATTTATGGAAATAATACCCCCTTTAACTTCAATAATTAAGAAACCTAAGTCAGGGTGAAAGATAAGAAAATCAGCTTCACCAGAAGTCATCTTTGCATCATTATCCCAAAAAATCGAATGCCATACGTGCCAAGAATCATCTAAATCATCTACTATATTATAGAAAGATTCTTCTTGCATCGGTATTGGTTCACGTCTCTTTCTTAATTCTTCTAAGGAAGGAGGATATTTTATTACCATAAAATGACCTTTCTATTTAATTTCGCCTTAAGATAATCGATTATTTTAATTTTATAAATTTAATTATTTTGATAGATAATATTTTAATACCACCATGGAATCTTTCCGCTTTTTTTTGGAGGTTTAATACCTCTTCTAACAAATCCAGAAATTCGATCACTAAAACTGATTGTCACAGGCAATTTTGGCGTTTTTGTAGTGCCAAAATGCATCATTCGAAACGCCATAACAGAAATAATTGCATTATCTAAATTTGTATGTTTATCACATACCCGAATTCTTAGAGGTTTTGCAGTTTTAGCTCCTTTAACTTCATTATTAATTATTATCGCTTCTTTTTGAGAAAAATAAAAAATCTGATTCTTTTCAGGGTTAAAAGGTTTAGATTCTGAGACTTTAAACAAACGAGGTACATTTCTTTTTATTACTTCCACAAATTGAAATGTTATGTTATATTTCTCGCCTAATTCTTTAAGAAAAGGAATTTCTTCCCCTCTAAAAAATCCGTCTCTATGAATCATTATGGTTTTGCCTTGAAACATTGTTTTCGCGAAAATCCTTTCTAATATGATTTTAGGAAGAGTTTCTCCCTCAATCTTGTCCTCTTGAATTTCATAATGCTTAAAAGTTCCATCCTTCCCATAAAACCGGGCTGTAGCAGCATAATTTTGAGAGCCTTTTAAGTTCTTTTTTTGTTCTCTTGAAATATCGATACCAACAAAATAATCTGCAAAATCTAAAGGAAATGAGAAGATATATGGAATATTTTCTGTTTTTGCAAGAATTCCTAGTATTACATTAGCAAGAGCCCATTGCAATTTCTCATGTAAAGTTTTTTCAAAAATGAATTGGCTTTTAATCAGATTAGAACTAAACAGAGCTGATTTTATTAATTCATATATTCTATCTTGGTTATTCTTTTCAGGTAAGATAGCTAATATTATATCAAAATTGTCTACTGATATAGTCTTTATACTTTTTTCTATTTCAATTGGGGTAATTTTGTCAAGTTTTATTATTTTTTTTAGTTTTGGAGTAAAGCCTAAGTCAATCATTTCAGTTTTCAGCTTCTCCCAAAAATCTTGATATCTACTATATGTTGAGCTTAATAAAAGCACAGTTTCTAAAGTGGGATCATTTTCAAATTTGGAAGTTAATTTATATATTCCGTGATTTTTTAAAATTTTTAACACATATTCATCTTCTGAATGGATTGAACCATCTTTAAATTTCAAATTATTTTTAAATCCAATTTCTTCGCCTTTTTTAAATAATTTAGGAGTATTTACCGAGTTGAAATTCGCAGTAATATATTCTTTAAACAGAGAAATAATCTCGTTTTCAATTGATATCCGCTTTTTAGGAGATAATGTTAGATGAGACATCAATTTCGATGCACTTGCTTCAAATAAATGAGCGTTTTTCGTTATTACTAATGGGTGTAATGTGCTTGCAGTATAATGATAAAATTCATCTATAATTAAAACTTCTTCATTATCTGGAGCTTCATGAAGTTTCTTAACAATTTTTTCTCGTCTTGTATAACTTAATAACCTTTTTCTATGATCTTTTAATATCCCTGCACTCCCTGATATTTTTCCTGTATGTTCAAGTTCTATATCAATTACTGGAAAATTAATAATGTCTTCTTTATTTTCTAAGGTTTTTAAGAATTTTTCGAATGTGTCCTCATAATAAATATTAGATTTAATAGATAATGAAATTGCAGGAAGATCATTTATTACCCAACCCCGAATTATGCATTCCTTTTTGATCTTAATTTTAGCTTCTTCTTCTTTATGCTTCTCCAAAATGCGAGATATATCATTTTTATAATGAAATTTTAGAAAATTAGCGAAAAAGTTAGCAATAGCTTTAGTAGACAGAGTCTTATCTTTTAGAAATGTGATTTTTGTTAAATTTTTATAAGTTTCTGATTCCTTTGACCATAATTCTTCTACAAATTTATTCAACTGTTCTTCCTCAATAAAATGATTTGAGAGTAATATATAGTCAGAGAAGTTCCAAAATCCGCTAAACTTATTACGGAGCTGATAACCAAATTTACCTCCTACTTCATTTATATTTCCACCAATTAATTCTAATTTATAACAGTAAAAATTATCAAATTTCTCAGGATTTACCTGATAAAACTCAGTTAGGACACCATCTTGAATACTTCTGGTACCAGCTTGTTTTTTTCCTAAATACTGATTTAAGAGATTTTCAATATCTTGCTTTTTAGGATAACTTGAATGCCATATAGCATCCGGTTTTTGTCTGAGTTGTATATTTTTAATATCAGTTACATCAATAAAGAAAGTAAAATCTTGATTTCCTTCTTTCTTGTTAAAATAAAATCTCTTTATCCCGTGCTTATCCCATAAATTAGGTTTTGGAAGTTGAGGGAATTTTTTAACTACGTTTTCTATAATCTTGTCTAAATTCATTTTTACAGCTCTTTCCAAATTTCTATCTTTAAATCACAAATTGATAGTTTCCTTTAAATACTTTTTTGTATACATGTCTAGAGAATAACATGTATATATATAAAAAAATATTATTAAATAGAAAATAATAATTTTAATGGAAGAGAAAAACTAATTTAAAAATATAGAAAAAAGGGTAAACCATGATTGGAAAATATAATCAGATTGTTTTAGTCGGTCATTTCCCTCAAAAATTAATTTTCTCCATCGATAAAGAGGTTATTCATAAAATAATATTCATAACAGAAAAAAAACCACTTCCAGGAACAACAGAAGCTAAAAAGATTTTAAAAGAATTGATAAAATATTATAAGGAACGTAAAATTATAGTTCAGAATGTGGAATTCGACTTTCACATACAGACTAAACCAATCGCAGAATTAACACATCTTATTTATCAGCAGAAACTCAAAGGATTTCACAACATCACCGTAAATATTTCTGGAGGGTTAAGATATATGGTTATTTGGTTGTATATTGCATGTTCAATTACTAATACTAAAATTATACATGGTGATTTTGTATATGAAGGAAGTAAGGAAGTAGGAATATATTCAAATATGAGTTTACCAACCATTCCATTTCAACTCATAACTGATAAACAACTCGAATTTATGGAGTTATTCTTTAATGGTTACGACACATATCATGAATTTTTTAATCCAGATTTATCTTTTAATGATAATCGACTTTTACATGAACGAAAGAAATTTGATTCATTAGAAGAATTGAAAGACGCATTAGAGAGTAAACGAAATGGATCTTTATCTCGGGGTTCTATAAATGGATATATTCAAAAATTGAGTAAAATTTCTGCCCTAGAAATTTATCCTAATCCAAAAGATAAAAAAGAAAAAACAATTGAAATTAGCTATATAGGAGTAGCACATTTTCTCAATAAACTATTCTTAAAATCTCGAATAGAATCATAATTATGCTTAAATATATACACAATAAAAAACATTTTCTTTATATTTAACTAATTGATTAAGATGACAACACTTGAAAATTGGTTAAAAAACCTCCAAGTTTTTGAAATTGATTTAAAATTAATGGAAACCGCTTTTACTCATAGTTCATGCAGAGGTTTAGGTTATACTATTGATGATTATGAGAGATTAGAATTCTTAGGGGATGCTGTTATTGATCTTATTGTATCAGATAAATTCTATAATAAAGGTCAATATTCAGAAGGAGATTTAACAGAACTAAGAAGTAATCTAGTAAAAGAAAAACCTTTGGCAATTCTATTTGACAAAATGGATATGAGTCCTTTAGTGAGAAGAGCTGGGGTCTCTCTTTCTTCGGGGATGAAATCTGACATAGTGGAGGCGTTCTTTGCTGTGATTTACTTAGAAAAAGGATTTAAAAAGTGTCGAGAAATTTGGGATCTAATGATGGAAAAGACATGTTTTGAAGAAGAAGTAATTAATAATTATTTTAACAAGGGAAAAGAAGAATTAAAAGGACTTACGCGGGAACAAATTAAAGAACGAGAAGAATTGCAGGATTATTATACAAAATTAAAAATTCAGACCAATCAAAATGCAAAAAATGTTCTTCAACAACTTTTTCAGAAGAAGTATGGATCCCCCCATATTCTTCCGGATTATAGTGACTTTGATAAAGAGGGACCTGATAATGATCCAATCTTCACAGTTAGATTAAATGAGTCTATTTCAATAAGTGGTAAAAAATATGAACTAAAAGTAGAAGGAATTGGTAGCAAACTTAAGATCGCAGAAATTAAAGCTGCTGAAAAAGCATGTGATCTTATATTTCTGCGATATAATAGAATATAAAATTTTAGAAATTGGTATCCTAAAACAGTTAAGAAAATTGTGAAAGAAATTATATATAACTCTTGTTTTGAGAAATAAACAAATAGCATCTATGAACTTAAGGTTTTCATAATCTTTTCCTTTTCATTAAAAAATAACTCAGGATAAAGATATTCAAAAGTTTTGCTAAACAACTTATGGTTCTCCCACTTTTCAGTTTTAGTATCCCATATTAAGTTCTGTAAGGGATTATATTTATCAAGAAATATACTATTTCCATAGACAGATTTGATAAGAGACTCACCATCCACCAAATCAGTTATTATCAAGTATTTTTCAACCTTTAAGTATTGAAATACATACTCGAAAATTCTTAAAAATTCAACAAGTTCACAATCTGGAAAATATAGCTTGATCATTAACCCACTATAAACCTTTTTCTTCTCATCAAATCCATGAATATAATATTCTCCTTCAATTTCGTAAATATAACCAAAATTGAAATACTGAAATATATATTTAAGTGTATCAATTGTATCTTTTTTTAGATTTAATAAGACGAAATGAACGATTTCTTTGAAATCCAAATTTTTTGGAATAATGTAAGGAAAGATAAGTTTTTTTTTAATTAAAACTTGAATCTCATCGAAAATGGAGTTATTAAGGTTATTGATTTTTTTCTTAATATCAATAGAATGCCAATTATATACATTTAATAAAGCTTTAAAGTAAGGAGAATTAGGTTTATAATAATCTGTAATCATTAAATCATCAGTATTAAAATGCTTCACGTCTGAAGTTTGAACTCTATAATTTGGATTGAAGAGAATATTTTGTATATAATTATAAAAATTATTAGAATCTAAATGCCATCCATTTGAACTTAAATTAAAGTTGAAATGAAAAATTTGAGATAAAGAATTAACTCTAAATAAACAATATTCTCTGATTTTATTTTTACTTCTCAACCAGTTAAGGTATGGAGTGTTGGGCTTGTTATAAGGAAATAAATATTTGATAAATAAGGAATCAGAACTATTAATTGATGCGATGAGCCTGATATTTAGAAATGTATTTGTAAATAACATCTTGAAATCAACATCTTCTGCATTAAAGGGAGTAATATATAGAAGGTATTGTCCTAATCCAAAATTTTGAAAAGTAGGAATGAATTTTATTGATTTTATATATTGTTTAAAGAAGTTTTCTTCTTTTATTGATTTTAATTCTTTTTTGTTAGTAAAATAATTTTCAAGATTTAAATGAAAATGAACTAATTTTTGAATGTCATCTGGATATAAACCAAGAGAATCAGATCTAATTCTTTTGTTAATTTTCTTAATAAGATTTGCCATACTTTCTTTTATTGACCAATTTTTAGTCGTATCAACTGGTTTTTCTTTTAGTTCTTTTAATTCTTCACCACAAATACTTTTAGTATACAGGAAAAATTGTTTGAAAAGATCTTTAGTATAGAAAAACTCTTTCTTTTTGAAATCATAAAAATCTTTTCTTGAAAATGTATGTAAAAAACCATCCCATGCATATCGTTTGAAAGATATGATGTTTTCTCTAAAAATCTTAGCCATTATTGAAATTAATGTTATCTTTTCGCTATTATTCAAGTGTGGAATAAAAAGTTGTAAAAAAATATATTCTTGACTACTGAACAAATCTGTTGTTTCATAGAAATAACTTTTGGGAAAATAATTTTTTATTTTATTTAATGCAATTCTTACTTCAGGGGAATTTTTTAGTATTATTTGAGGAAAATAACTTGCTATTGTATTTGTCCAGATACTATCAATTAAATAGGGCTTAATTATCTTAGGCTCTTTTTTGATAAATTCATCTAACCTGAGGTTAATTGTCTTATTTGATATGTTATAAGTTTTATTACTTTTTTTTAATTCTCTTAAACGTTCTTTTTTTAATTTAGTAATCTTATTTAGTAAGTCTTGATCAATTATCATTCTTTTAATTGAATTAATATTAAAAATTTTTAGATTAGAACATAATTCAATAAATTTACAGAAAAATCGAAGTTTTTCTACCTCATTTGTATATTTGTCTTTTGAATTCAAATAATTCAGGAAGAGATTTTTGAAAGTGAAGGAGTTTGAATCTATAGGGTAAAAAACATTATTTTCTTCAATTGATTGTAGTACGTTCTCTTTCTCAACAAATTCTTTAAATTGAATAAGATTATTTAATCTATTTGAATCTTTCAAACCTTTTTCAATTATTTTGAAATAATTTACCCATTTTTCTAATTCATCTTTAAGATAAAAAAAACCAAAGTTTTGATTTCTTTCTAAAATATTTTGGAACTCCTTTCGGAGTTCAGGAGATTCATTTAATAATTGCAAGTTATTCTCCAATTCTTGAATTAAGCTATTTTCACCTATAAAAAAATTAGAATTATCAGATTTTATTATATTTGAAATTTCCTTATTTCTTGAAAAATTTATACCAACAAAAGAAAAAAATCTTATTCTCTCTAAAATTAAAAAATCCAGTAGTGCTAGATTTGGTTTATTAAATTCTTCATTATAATTTTGGGTAAATTCGAGTTCAAAGTGTTTTGAGTAATTTTTATTTTTAGGATCTATTATTTGCCCATTTTTATGATATTCCCTGAAATAATTTAGATTCAACGAGAAAACATATTTAGTTGCTAAAGAACAAGATTTTTTGATTATATATCCATATCGCTCCATTTTTTCAAGCATATACTTCAAATCTTTAATATAAACCCTTGGAATAACAAAATAGGCCGATAATTCTATAGAAAAATTAGATACCGCAAGCTTTGGCATAATTAAAAATGGCATTTGGTTAACTATCTTGTCAATTTGAGCTTTTTCTAAAAGTGGATTAAATTTAAGATAGCATGCTAAATAAGCTATATTAAGTGCTTTCCAATCAAAATAATAGGTGGGGGTTATACGACTAAATTTGTTTATCCAACGCAAGTTTTTACTAAATCTCCTCAAACTCAAGTCAGTCTGGATGATCCCCTGTTTTTTTAAATTATTAAAGCAATCACTAAATTTTTGCAAAGAATCACAATTTTTTATTCTGTAGAATATTTTAGCTAGTATTCTTAGAGTTTCTGCCATCTCATTACTTTGTAGATTTTCTGAAGTTTTAAATAAAAAATTTTTATATAGTTTATCTAAGTGAAAATATGGATTATCATCGAAATTTAAGTTTGAATTTCTTCTTACATACTCAAAAAAAAATTGTTTTGGACTTTCAGAAGCTTGTGTTCCTTTTAGTTCAAGGAATTTGTCAAAACGGAATTTATCTGATACAAAATTATGCTTTACATATTTATTCTTTATAACCGATACCCATTCTGTAGCAAAATCATATTCAAGTAAATCAATTTCAACAAATTTATCGATAACAAAATTAATAAAAATGGTTTTTTTTAGAAAATTTGGGATAAAAGTTAGATAAGCACTCTGAAGTAATAGAAAAGGGAAGATTTTTTCATAATTTTTTAAAATTCTAATATGATATGTACCATCTATAATAGATCTGTTCACTCCAAAACTAAATAGCCTTATACTTGAATCTCTGATTTCATTTAATTCATCAATAACATATATTTTTACTTTTTTGTTGATTACCTCTAATTTTAAATAAGCTTTTAACTCATTTATTAGATTATTGAAAATTTGATTTATCTTAATAGGATCGTCAATATTAGTTAATTTTTTCAACTTATCTAAATTAGGAGAGTTGGTCAAATTAATCAATTTACTTGATAATTTTTGTCTTGAATCTAATATGCAGCAATTTACTTTTTAAACTTTTTCATAGAAATTCCTTTTATATCAATCAAATTGCTCCTTTATAAAGAAAAAATTAACATAAAAATAAATCAGCATAAGGATTTTGTAAATATTTTTAATTCACTTTCTGTACAATTTAACCCAATTTTTATCTAAATTAAGAAAATTCTTTCAGTTTAAATAGAAGATTTTAGAAGAAATGATATAAATTCAGTCAATTTAATAAAAAGGTAATTAATTTGAAATTATATAAAGTTTATAGAGTTCTTTTATTTGTATTAGCCAACATGGCTTTCATTTTACCTATGATTAGCATTGTATTAGGTAATCATGAAGGAAGTGGTGGAGGAGGATAATACTACTAAAATGCCTATTAATCAAATAAAGAATATTTCAAGTTTTTTTTACTTTTATTCTATTAATTCCATGATTTTTTAGATTATCTATTTATACATGTATAAAGTTTAGAGCATGATAGATAGGACTCATTAAAATTATTTGTTTATACTTATATTAAGAATTTGATTTGAATATTCCAATTATTAATTTAAAGATCCTAATACCTCTAGATGTTTAATTACTTTTCGAATGTCCTAAATAACTATGAGAGATCCTAAAAGAATTAAAATAATTTGTCAATTATTAGAAAATGTATGGAATCATTATCCTGAATTAAGATTAGGTCAACTTTTAATCAATTTTGTTTTTGGAAGTCAGGGTAGAGATTCTCATATTTATTTTAAAGAAGATGATGAAATTGAAATTAGTTTGAATAAAGTAATTCAAGACTTTTATAAAGAGGAATAAAAAAAATAATATCACATTTTGGACACCAATTAACATAACTTTCTTGTCTATATGCTAAATTCTTTTCTAACATTTTTAGAAAAAACCACTGATCCCATTTATAATAATTAGGATTATGACTAAATACTTCTCTTGTCCAATCATATGACAATCCAATCCTTTTTTGTTGTTCTTTCATTTTTTCAATATTTTTGTTGGTCCAATCTTCTGGATTAGCCCCATGATCAATTGCTGCATTTTCTGCAGGCATTCCAAATGAATCATAACCCATAGGATAGAGAACATTGAAACCTTTCATTCTTTTAAATCTAGCATAACAATCCCCTATGGTGTAGTTTCTTAAGTGCCCCATATGAAGTTTTCCGGAGGGGTAGGGATACATCTCTAAAACATAATATTTTGGCTTTTTATTATCCTCCTTAACTTCGAAAATTTTTTCTTTTTCCCATTTTTGTTGCCATTTCTCTTCTATTTTTTGTGCGTTATATTCAACCATAAAGTTTTACCAGTTTCTTTAAAAATTCGGGGTTGTAATTTATATTTAATATTTTAATAATTGATTCAATAAATTTTTTATGTAGATAAACATATCCTGATATTTCTTAAAAGAGACATCATTATAATGATTAATATATTTATAATTCGAAGGAATAATACTTAATTTTTAATGCTTTTTTAGTGAAACTTGTGGATATAGAAAAAATAAGAGTATCTTTGGGAAGTGCTTCTGTTTTGGGATTAGGGAGGATTGCCAAATTTAAATCTCCTCCAACAACTTGTTATATAATGACCTATAAAGATGGACATTGCATTGCAAATTGTGGCTTTTGTCCACAAGCACGTTCATCACGTAGTTCAGAAGAATTACTCTCAAGAGTTAGCTGGCCTGTATATAATTTTAACGAGTTTTTATCAAAATTAAAATATCTTAACTCATCCAAGAAATTTAAACGAGTTTGTGTTCAAACTCTTAATTATCCTGAGAACTTCATAGATCTTATAGAAATTATTACTCAGATTAGACATAATACAGATATTCCAATTTCTGTTGCTATTCCTCCTATGTCGAAAGAAAAATTAAAAAAATTGAAAACGGTAGGCGTTCAAAGAGTAGGCATAGCTTTAGATGGTGCCACTCCAGATATCTTTAATAAAGTCAAAGGAAGTGATGTAAATGGACCATATAGATGGGATCAGCATATTGAAAAGTTAATTGAAGCATTAACAATATTCTCAGAAGGATTTGTTAGTACTCATATAATAATTGGATTAGGAGAAACTGAGAGAGAGATAATTGAACGAATAATCGAACTAAATAGTTTAAATATACTTGTTTCTTTGTTTGCTTTTACTCCAATAAAAGGAACTAAATTTGAAAGTAAAAAACAGCCTTCACTGTTAAGTTTCAGAAAAATGCAACTTGGTAGATATCTAATTGTTAATGAAGATAAAAAATTAAAAGATTTTACATTTAATTTGAAAGGAAACCTTATAAATTTTAATATCAATAAAATAGAATTACATAATATTATCTATAGCACTGATGCTTTTTTAACTTCTGGATGTCCAGGATGTAATCGTCCATATTACACTTCTAAACCATCGGGTCCTATCTATAATTACCCGAGAATGCTAAATGAATATGAAAAACAAGAAATCTATAAAATATTAATTAATGAAGTAAACTAGAAATAAACTGTAAAAATATGAGTACTTGGCGGTATATACCAATAGAAGTTAGAAATGGATTTTGTAATATGGCTTTAGATGAAGCAATACTTAAAATGGCAATTGAGAAGAAATCATTAAATACTTTGAGATTTTATAAATGGAAACCATCCACTGCAAGCATTGGAAGGAATCAAAGCTTAATGAACGAAATTGACGTTGAATTTACGAGAGAACAAGGTTTTAATATAGTTAGACGAATAACGGGAGGAGGTGCTGTTTTTCATGATGAAAAAAGAGAAATTACATATTCCATAGTATGCCCTATTAAATTTCTTGAAAACTTAGGCGCTAAAAAAATAATAGAAAAATTTGAAATTATAACTCGAGGAATCATTCTAGGACTTACTTATTATGGATTAAAACCTGAAAAAGACATTATTCATTGTCCTGCTATTCTATTGGATGGTAAGAAATTTTCTGGGAATGCACAAGTAAGGAAAAAAGGTTATATTCTTCAACATGGGACAGTTTTATTAGATATTGATCCCGATTTAATGTATTCTGTGTTAAAAGCACCTGAGAATGTCGGTAAATCACGAATGGTACAATCGGTTAGGGCTAAATGTATTGGAATTAAAAATCAAATACAAAATTATGAAGAAGAAAAGTTAATTAATTCATTAAAACAAGGTTTTCAAAGTTCTTTAGGAATTGAATTAAAAGAAGGAAAATTTTCTGAGGAAGAAAAATATTTAGCCAAAAATTTGATAAAAGATAAATATTCAGATGTGAAGTGGTTAAGATTATATGAATAGCGGGAAATTATTGGATAAGATAGAATCAGGAAATGTTCTATGGTCCGATTATTCAGAATTTATAAATTTAGATTATGATGAATTAAAACCATTTCTCACTTTAGCTCAGGATATTACTAATAAGAATTTTGGAAATATTTTAAAAATATATAATCCAACTAAGAGATTTCCTGCTATTAGTATAACGGGGAATAAATGTGCTTTAGAGTGTGAACATTGTAATAAGAAATATTTGAAAGGAATGAAAGGGTTAGTAGACAATAGAAATTTGGAAAAATTTTTAGTAGAACTTTCTGAAAATAATGGTGTAGGAGCCTTAATTTCGGGGGGGAGTAGGTATGATGGTTCAGTACCATTATTAGATTTTTTAGAGACCATTAAAAAAGTAAAGAAAGAAACAAATTTAGTCATTAACACACACACTGGTTTGTTAGATCAAGAGACTGCAATGAGACTCGCTGATGCTAGTGTTGATATTGTATCTTTTGATGTTAATATGGATGAAGATGTTGTAAAAAATATATATCATTTAGATATTGAATTAAGTGAATACAAAAGAGCAATTGATTTACTAATAAAATACGATTTAAATATTGTACCTCATATTTGTGTTGGTTTGCATTATGGAAAACTTAACAAAGAATTAGATTCTATTAAATTTATCAAAAAAACTCTAATAAATCCATCTTTGATTGTTGTTATTGTATTAATTCCCCCGAAAAATAAAAACCTACAATTTGATACTCCAAAACCAGAAGATATTGCTAAAATTATAGCCTTATTAAGGTTCATTTTTCCTAAAACTGAAATTTCATTAGGTTGTATGAGGCCCCGTGGACGCATAAAAATCGAGGTTGAAAAGTATGCTATTAAAGCAGGTATAACACGAATTGAAATACCTTCAAGAGAAACTTTATTATGGCTAAAAAATCATAATCAAAATGTCCAATTTAAATTTTTTTCTGCTTGTTGTGCACTCCCAAAAAAATTTGAAGAGTTAGCTAAAAGTAGACAATCAGATATTAAAAGATATTTAAAATCTAAAATTGAATAATTATGAATCTTAAAGATGAAATTAAAATTATGGGATTAGAAGATATTCCATTAATTAAAAGGGGAGACTTTCTCCCAGAAATTATAATAAATGCTTTAGAGATAAATGGGATTACTTTAGAAGATGGAGATATAATAGTAATTGCTCAATCTATAATATCTAAAAGTAATGGAAGGATCAGAAATATAGATAGGATCAATCCTAGTGAGAAAGCTATCAAAATTTGCAAAAAGATTACTCCAAAGGCTAAGAGTCTAGGATTACCGGAAAAAGATCCTAAATTAGTACAAGCAATTTTAGACGAATCAAAGACACTCATAATGAGTGAGCATGTGTTAATAACGGAGACTAAACATGGATTTATCTGTGCTGATGCTGGAATAGATAAATCTAATATTGGTGATAAGGGATTTGTAACTCTATTGCCCAAAAATCCAGATAATGATGCTGAAAAAATTAGAATTGGACTAAAAAGAATTACTAATAAAGAAATCGCAGTAATTATTTCAGATTCTTTCGGAAGAGCTTTTAGAGTGGGCGCTATAGGAACTGCTATAGGGGTTTCAGGGATAAATCCGACTTTAGATATGAGAGGAAAAAAAGATTTATATGGATATGAACTCCAGACAACTGTTATTGGTCAGGTTGATAGTCTAGCAGCAGCAGCACAGTTAGTTATGGGAGAATCTGATGAGGGTGTACCATTAGTAATAATAAGAGGGTATAATTTTGAATTTCAGGAGAAGACTACAATTAATTCAATTTTACGAGATAGAGAAATTGATTTGTTTAGAAAGCAAACTTATGAAAATATTATAGAAGTACTTAAAAAAAGAAGGAGTTACAAATTAGGTTTTAGTACTAAGGAGGTTGAGAAAGAAATTATTGAAGAATGCATTGAATTTGCTTGTTGGGCGCCAAGTGCTCATAATGGACAATTTTGGAGGTATATTATTTTAGGAAAAGGAATATTACGTGAAAGGTTAATAGATAAAATGAATGATAAATTAAGAGATGATTTACTAAAAGATGGTAATAGCGAAAAATCCATCAAGATTAAAGTAGAAAAAACAAGAAATAAATTTTTAGAGGCACCTTTTCTGATACTATTATGCTTAGATGATAAAGATCTTCAAAAATATAAAGATACTGAGAGAACACAAAACGAGTTTATTTTAGGAATACAGAGTATCAGTAGTTCAGCTACTTATCTACTCCTTGCTTTAGAAATGAAAAAATTAGCATCATGCTGGTATTGTGCTCCACTTTTTGCTAAAAAGGTTATAAAAGAAGTATTAAATCTTCCTGTATCTTATATCCCAATGGCATTTTTTACAGTAGGATATCCTCTTAAAACTGTTAAAGCTCCAAATCGTAAGGCCTTGAAAGAAATAATATTTGAACCAAATATGTATGCATAAAATTATGAATGAAAATCATTATGTTGTGTTAGCTGGAGGCGTTGGTGCGGCAAAATTCATTAGAGGATTAACACAACTGGTTAAACCTGAATTACTTAATATTATTGTAAATACAGGTGATGATATTGAATTATTTGGTCTTAAAATTTGTCCTGATTTGGACATTATAACTTATACATTGGCAGAATTAGTTGATAATGAGAAAGGATGGGGTTTTAAAAATGAAACTTTTAATTGTTTACATATTTTAAAGAAATTCTATGATATAGGATGGTTTAACCTTGGTGATAAAGATCTAGCTACACATATATATCGCACGGATTTGTTCAATCGAGGTTTTAATAAAGCTGAGATAACTAATTTGATATGCAAAGATCTGAGAATTAAATCTCATCTTATGCCCATGTGTAATGCATCTGTTGAAACATTTATAACAACACCAAAAGGAAAAATGCATTTTGAAGAATATTTCATTAAACACCAATGCAAACCTGAAATTTTAAAAATAGAATTTAAAGGAATTGAAGAGGCTGTACCAGTTGAGGGTATATTAGAATATATAGAAAAAGCCAAAAAAATTATCATCTGTCCATCAAATCCTATTGTATCTATTGGAACGATCCTACAAGTAAAAGGAATTAGAAATGCACTTTCATTAGTTAAAGAAAAAGTAATTGCTATAAGCCCAATCATAGAAGGAGCGTCAGTAAAAGGTCCAGCAGATAAAATGATGAGATATCTTGGTTTAGATGTTTCATGTGTGGGGGTTGCGAGATTATATCATGATTTTTTAGGGCATTTTATTATAGATGATAGAGATTTTGATTTAAAAACAAAAATTGAAAAATTAGGCATTAAAACTTATCCTTATGATACAATAATGACTAATTTAAGAAAAAAGATTGAGTTAGCTCAATTTGTTTTAAATTTAGAAATTTAAAAATAATATAGATTTTAAGCAGATTCTGTAGCTACTTCTTCAGTTTCTTCCTCTATTGGGGCTTTAAGTTCTTCTTTTATAACATAATCTCCAACGGATGCTAAAATTTCCTTTATACGCCCTTCTTGTTGTAATCGAACTATTAAATTTCTATGTTTAATAAACGAAATCAATTTAGAAATTACTGGAAAAAGCAACATGATAGGTCCTAGTATAATTATGATAACTTCTGGGGAATAAATTGCAACACTTTCTGTTATTGCAGGGGGTAAATGTAGTATTGAATCCAAAAACCAATGTGGGTGTATTATTATGAAACTTATAACTAAAAGTAAGCTTAATCGATAAGTAAAGTTGAATAAAGTTGATGTTAATAAATTTCGAGCTCTAGGGGCTGATGATCTGGCAGTTAATGTATCTCTGGCTTCGCTATCTTCTCGAAAGAGACGATCTATATACCTCCCTAATCTCCTTGTTTTTGATGCCGCAGTAACTAATTTTTTTTCCTCTTCCTCTAATTTTTTCCTCTCTATCATTTCTTTTACATAAGAAAATCTCTTACCAGTTTTGGCAAAAAATTTCCCGATAACAATTCCTTCTTTTTGTTCTGATTCTATTTGTTGGATTCTTTCTTTAGCCTCTTGTTTTATTTTATCAATATTGGCTGTAATAAAATATGACTCTCTTGAGAGAATATTCAATTGAGCTTCTAGTCTATCACTTCTTTCTAGTGATGGTTTTGTTACAGTGTTCGTATAATTAATTTGGAATGCAAGCTCCAAATATATATAAGAAATAATAGCGAAAGAAATAACTGGACTAGCTACAAATGCAAAGAAGTCATCAAGTGGTATTTGATCTAAACTGGGGTCAATTGGGTTAACCATTTCATCTAAATACGTAATATGTATACTAATTAGATCCATCATGCTTCTTAATCCTTCCACCATTAAAGGGATTATAACCATGAGGACTACAGCTCCAACTGCAACAAGTGAATGCTTTGGATCACTTTTATAAAAAGCTCTAATGGCATAAATTATAGCCAGAACAAAAAGAACTTGAAAAATAAATAAGTATAGATCATTGAATAAAACTTCAGTTTCACCCATTATTAATGTAGGAATATGTTGTAATCCTAGATCTTGTAACTGGAATGTATCACTACCTAGAAGCACTCGAATATGGTTTAAATCAAATGAGAACCATGAAGTTAAGTATCTCTTAAAAAAAGCTTCAATAAGTCTAAAAATGTAAGGATTATAAAACCCAAGTAAGACTGCACATGCAAAAGCTATTACCATACCGCCACCAAAAATTATATAAGAAAAAATATTTTTTATAGCCCCGAAAAAGGCTAATATGACAAGTTCATTTTCTGCAGTTGTAATAACATCATTGAAATGGAAAATTGAAGTCAAAAAAATAATAAATAACCAAGAAAATATTGCTAAATTGACTATTTTCAGTATTAACAAATATATACGAGCCATATTTTAATACGCACTCCCCTTTTTCTTAGCGTCCATATAATTTTTTAATACTTGATTCATCATATCATCAGGTCCACATGTTATTATATTTATTCCTAAATTTCGAAGTCCATGCTTAATAGTTAAAATATGTTCCATCATTTCTTCACTTATAGCTTCTGCCAAAGCCTTATCTGTTGAAGATAAATCTATTTCATGGATCTCAAACCATGGACTAAATGGATTGATTAATATAATACTGTGATTAAATGGAACTAATTTTTTTATTGCTTGAGAAATGTCCTTAGGATTTGCTTCTAAATCTGAAATAAGGAAAATTAAACTCCGTTTTTGAAAACGTCTTGTAAAGTGATCCATTGCTTCAATAAACTTACACTTCCCCTGCGGTTTTACTCTTGCTACAAAGTCTAATACTTGATAGAAATGTTCTTCTCCACTATCAGGTTTCAAGAAATTCAAATTCTTTTTGTCCGAAAATGTAAAAACGCCCACATTGTCCCTCCTTGTTAACGCTACTTTTGTTAAAAGCATACAAGACCTTATAGCATATTCAAATTTAGTA
>JAHPYZ010000025.1:33743-55767 GCA_019058425.1 Promethearchaeota archaeon | reverse complement strand
AAGGCTTGATCCCTATTGGAGGATCTTCATAGAAAATATAATAAATTACTCTCCCATCTCGTTTTTTATATAAGGTAAATTCTTTTTTTAGCATGTTTAAATAAGTAGAAATAGTAGAACGAGCAATTTCTTTAAAGTAACGTTTATAATCTTCCTCAACTTCCCCAGTTGTGATCTTTTTCTGTCCTTCTAAATAAAATTTCAAGATTATACCTAAAATTCTATTCTCATGAAGACGCCCCGTTTTTATCTGTTGTTCTTCTGACTCATCTTCTCTAAATTGGTATATATATGCTATTTCTGGAGCAAAATCTTGAATTACTTTATCAATTAAGCTAAGTTCAGAATCAGTAATATCTGAAGCTGAAGATTTAGCGCTCTCTGTTAATAATTTATCAATTTCGGATTTTTCAGACAATATTAAAATACTCGTTTGATTATATTAATTATTATCTAGTATTATTATTAAAAAATCATTGTTATCTTAATAAAAATTTGTATTCTAATAAACTAGAAAATCTAGATATATTTAACTTTCTATCACAAATAATAATGTTTTAAAATATATTGAAATATGTGTTTTTCATTTTAAAACCTTAAGTTTAAAGAGTAAAATCTAAAAATGCAGAATTGCTATATCTTCTATTGATACATTTGATAGAAATCAAGACTTCCCATATTTCTCTTTCCATGCTGGATCTGCTTCTTGTAATACCCTTCTTTTCACTTTTCCGATGAGATCTTTTGGAAGTTCACCAATAATTGCTACGCTATGAGGTACTTTATAGTGCGTCATGTTATTTTTTGCCCATTCCTTTATTTTCTGAGGTGAGCAATCACAATCCTCCTTGATTGCAACCCAAGCTTTTATTACTTCTCCATATTCCTTATCTGGTATGCCCGCAACAGCTGCTTCAGTAATATCTGGGTGTTTCATCAATAATTCTTCCACTTCTTTAGGAAACACGGAATATCCTTTATACTTAATAAGCGACTTTTTTCTGCCAATAATTTCAATTGTTCCATCTTCATTCATAAATCCTATATCTCCAGTTAAAAGCCATAATTTCCCACCATATTCATATAAGGTTTCTTTTGTCTCATCAACCTCATCAAGATATTCTAACATTACTTGAGGTCCAGCAATACAAATTTCACCAGAATGCTCAATACCAAAATTGCTGTCTTCAGGATCTCCTAAACATATTGGCCCTTTATTAAAATCATCACTAGGCCAGATTCCCCATTCAGTTCCAGTGAATGGCATTCCGATACTTCCAACAGGGCTTTCTCCAAATAAATTTCCTGCACTTACAGCCGGACCAGCTTCTGATAGACCATATCCTTCAACAATCCGCCCTCCAGTATTAGTTATAAAAGCATCTCGAACTGGTGGATGTAATGGACCTGCACTTGAGATACATAGTTTTAATTTTCCCATAACTCCCGGAAATCTTCTTTTCAGATTTCTAAGTTCTGCAAGTCTTTTAAATAGTATTTCAGTACCAGCATAAATTAATCCATCATGGCAAGGTAAACTTACAATTTGTTCACATAGCACAGCTTGCGAAGGAGGTGTAGGGAAAAGCATTATCCAACCGCCTATAATTAAAGTGGTATTCATTACTACAGTATGAGCGAAACTGTGGAATAAGGGAAGTATTCCAATATTACCAATACCTGGTTTTTCTCCTCCCAACCATAATTTACACTGTTTAGCATTTGAAACTACATTATAATGAGTTAGAACCGCTGCTTTTGGTAAACCAGTCGTTCCACCTGTCATAATATATGTTGCAGGATGTTTTTTTACATCAATACTTACCTTTGGAACATCTGGTTTCGTTTTGATAAGCTCAGTAAATTTAAATGCCCCTGGAAAATCAACTTTACCAGTTGGTATTTTTTTTACAAATTTTCCTATCGCTTTTTTTACTCCAGTTATTTCCGCTAAATCTGAAAGATTTGAATACACTACAATTTTTATTGTTGTATCATTAATGATTGGTTTTATTGATGTTTCATATAATGCATCCAGTACAACTAGCATTTTGGGCTTAATAATACCTAATTGGTGAAGAACTTCTACTGCTTGGTAAGTTGGGTTGATTCCGCACGATATTGCGCCAATTCTAGTTATCGCATAATATAACACGATATACGTTGGACAATTAGGAAGATGTAGTGCAACAACATCACCCTTTTTGATGCCTAAATTAGCTAAAGCAGTGGCAATTGACTTTACATACTTTTGAAACTGTTTATAGGTAATCCATGCATCTAAAAACCAAATAAAATTCTCATTTCCATATTTATCAACCTGTTCGTCTAACAAGTCATTTATTGTTTTCTCTTCAAAATTTGTATTAAATGGAACGCCTTCTGGCCACCATTTCTTAAACCAGCGTTTATTTTCATTAACATAATAAGGTTTTTGCATTTTTAATGTCATATTTTCCTCACAGCATATAAAATAAAAATTAATCCTTATGTCACTTACATTTAAAAAAATTTAAAACTTTGTACGAATTTGAAAAAGATTTTAAATTAATTTAGAAATCATTTGAAATTGAAATAGAACTCAAATATATAGAAAAATAATTAGAAAAAAAAAATTAAATAAAATAGAATTAAAATCGTTGATCTTTTCTTCTTTTAATTAAGATAGTGGCTACACCGACTAATCCCACTCCAGCAATCAACACGATTAATGCCCAAAAGCCTTCGCTTTGGAACACCATGTATACAGAGAACGTAGGATCATGCCATATACCAGTACCATCCTCAAACTGAGGATAACATACTGCATATACCATTACATTTAATTCAGTTTGTACTCTTATACTTGAAGCAAACGTTGTAACTTCTGCCCCTCCTTCAGCTGTAAAAGTATCATGTCTTTCATGTTCCATTTGCCAAACTAGAAGTGGAATAATACTAGTACTTGCATTCGTGGCGGTTCTTGAAGACTCATTTCCATATTCATACATTGGTCCCGCAATATCTACAAATTCTAACTCCTCTTGAGCAGAACGACCAATATAGTTTCCAACCTTTAACTTATGTTCTGTACTCTTATAATTTTCTTGGTGCAATAATGTCGTAGCATCTTCAGGAATTTCACCACTAGTTGCTATATTAAGTTCAAAATGTAGTACTGTGGAAACGTATATTATTGCCAGATCTAAACCGAGTATATCCGAATTAGCATTAGGACTGTCTGGGTCATTCCAAGGAGCAAAAAATTGGTTCAATTTGACTAATCCATGAGCTGCCCCTAATTCTGCGTCAGTTTTTGGTTCAAATGTGAATCCAAAATGAATATAATCGAGATTTTCTTGAGGTGCACCTAGATAGGAATGTAAATCAACACCTAATGGAACTGCAGACATATTAGCATCTAAAATATCAATTCCCCATGAAATACTTCTATTGCTTGGATCGATTTCTGGTTTATCGAATCTAAAACCACCCACAGTCCCTAAAATTAGTCTATGCGTTAGTTCTGTACCATGAGGTACTTGAGCAGTAGAATTAAGCCCTAAATCAACTGGAGTATAAACAGCAGAGATGGTCTCACTGGCATCTGTGTCATTGTATAAGAATGCTCCGGCTAAATGATGTGTAAATAGAAAGAATTCAATATTACATCCTTCAAAAGCATTGGCTATAAGAAGTTCTGGACTACTCATACCACCACCAGTAGCAGCACCTAGAATGGCGTTCACATCTATATGAAGCTCAAAATTTTTGATCCATAATTGAATTAGATCAAATGAAAATTGAGTCCAAATAGTCTCTGCGACTTGACCATGTGTAGGTGTCAAAAGCCATTCCATATAACTATCTTTTCTACTCTGAGCAGTGGCATTCCAAGTATCTAATAACATAGTTCCATTTATAACACTATCAATTTCAACATCATCAGAAGGGTCTAGTGTAGCATTGGTAAAATGCCAAGTCTTAGTAATACTAAAATTTGACTGAGGTCTAATTGTTAATTTCTGCCATGTAATAGGATTCATAACAAATAGCTCATCACCTGTAAAAATATCGTTAATATGAATTAGAAACCAAGTAAGCAAAGAGATTCCATTTTTAATTAGGTCTTGAGGTATTCCACTCCCTGAAAATTGGTAAGTCGTGATTTGTTTGAAGAAGTTAAATATTTTGTTAATAGCTGTGATGAATGATCTATCATTATCCCAGATAATTAAAGTAACTGCGGCTCCAACTTCTACTTCATAGTTAAATACACCATCTTTTTCAACGAGACAATAAGCATATCCACTTTCATTTAATTCCATTCCTGTAATGTCTTTGACATCAGCTAAATAATCAATAGGAGCAAGATAAACATCTTTATCATCATTTTCAGCTGAAAAGTCATATGTACCTCGCTGAGTATGAGTCCGATTTGCACTCAACACAAAGGTATTACCTAACATTTCATGGCTAGAGAGATTTAATCCCTGTAGAAATATTGTCTCAAAGATCGAACCTAATATTTGACCTCCATATCCTAAGTGATTGCTAAAAATTCCCCCGAAACCTCCCATGAATCCTTGAAAAAGGCCTACATCAACCTGGTTGACATTGAGAACATCATCAAACTCATTATCTTGTCCCATAACAGCTATGGGCATTGTAAAAACTGAAGAAAAAACAATCGTAATAACCATTATCGTTTTTGTATTTAAATTTTTCATTATTCTCATATTGTTTTTTAATTATTAAATTACAATTTGTATTAAGGTAACAATCAAATTCTGGCTTTTTAATAATTTATGTTCTAATATAATAGAATCTTAAAATTCTTCAATTTTTGCATTAAATTCATGGAAGATAATACTATAAAATTAAGATATAGCTTATCTCTTCATACTTATTAAGATTATTTTAGAATAATTTCACTTATATAAAAAAAAAACAAAGTTATCCTTCACTTTAGAAAAATAAGAATTATTCTGCCACTAAAAACGTATAGAAGAACACAATAATGTATAACACAGCGGATATTACTAAACTCCATATTCTTAGAAATCCCGCTAAATCGTTGGTTGAGAAAATTACATTTGAACCTATAAATACGGCTGCGATAATGTATCCAAATAAATGACTTTTGAAACTTATTACTTTTGTTTTGCCTTGAAAGAAGTTAACGATTGATGTAATAATTATAAAAACAAATCCAGCTATATAAAACAAGTCTATTACTTCATAATTACCAAAATCTAGAAACATAAAGAATCCAAATAGAAAAATTTCCAGAATTTTCACATTCAAGAATTTTCCTTTATCTGAAGGTTCTGCAAATAATTGTTCATATTCACTAACGCCAGAAGTATAAAATAGTAATATGAACGACCCAATAGCTAATGCTGTAAATAATGAATATGAAATAGTAAAAAGAATATCTATATTGGGTACCCAAATTACTCTCCATAGGAATATTGCTAAAGAAAAAAATTCTGGTAAAACTATAATTGCACAGAAAATTGGAAGGATTGCAAAAATCCCCATCATGATCCAAGTTACCAATGATATCTTTGTATCTTCTTCCCATCTTTTTTTTCTAAAAGTTGTCAATCTCCAAGCAAAGGATGCAAAACTTAATACAGCTATTACTGGTGTAATTATAGGGAACACAAAGATAAAAAGAATATATATTGCATTGATTCCATAAAAGAACTTTAATCTCGAAGGAACAACACTAATAACTTTATCAAAGTCATCAAGTGTATTTGCAAGACGATTAATAAAAAGAATCAGAAAGAATAGCCATGAAATACTAAAAATAGTTGGGCATAATACTTTTATTAGTACTCCTTTAAGGGTTGGATCATTAGAAAACCATAAATTAAAATCAGCTAAGTTGTAAATTACAAATATTGCGATTGGGACTAAAATTAGTGAAGCCAAAACAATTAGACGACTGAGTATAATTCCTTTTATTTCTCTTGACATAATCTATATTATAACATTGAATTTTTAATATTAATATAAAATACTATAATTTAATAATTAATATATTTTGACTGAAAATTTTAGGAGTTCAAAAAAAAAAGAATAAATAAAATTGTTTAATAATTTTAAAGCTAACTTGAATTCTATTTTTTTGCGCCGCAATTGGTACAAAATAAATCATCTGTTGTAAGTTTCGCACCACAATTGCTACAAATATTAGATGTAGAAGTAATTATTGGTTTTTGTTCAGTAACTTCTCTGGGGAACATTTCAGAAGTCTCTGTAATCTCTTCTTTTTTTTTTACTTTAACTTTCTTTGTCTTTTTCTCTTTTCCCGCACCAGTTCCTTTATATTTCAAACTACCTATAAATGCGCCAAACACTGCCCCCACTAAACACCCCTCAAAAACTGCCGTAAGGACAGCAACAAGATACGGTAAATCTGTTAAACCCACCATTAGGCCGTCTAATATTGCAGATCCTAAACCAAATGGTACAACAATAGCTAATATGATATAAACTACTGACAAAATAATTGCATATCCTATTCCTATTGCAAGACTAGTATGTAAACCTCCACGTGGAGAGTGAGCAAAAAGACCACTTGTAATAACACAACATAAAATCCAAGGAATTGTTATTGCGATAAGTAACATGACATCATCAGGGCGATAAAAAAGACACCAATGTATCGGAAACAAAAATATAAGCACAGCACCAATTAACATACCTGCAACAACTGATATAAATAATCCTAATCCTCCAAGACCAAGTGCACTCATTAAATTTTCTATTGCTAAATCTACATTCGCAATTAAACCTCCCGTTACCCCTTCAGTGAGGTTAAGAAATCTAAATGCTACATATGCCATAGGAATAAGGCAACACATTCCAGCGCATCCTGATTTTATTACACGACCCCATCCCATATTTATCCCCTTACCATTTGTGATAATGTGATTTTAATTTCCTTAATACTAATCAAAAATACTATGCATATTTATATTTTTGGCATGTAATTTTATCAAAAATTATATCGGAAAATCACTAATAAAGCCTTAATCGTTATTATTATAAGCGAAATTATGGAATAATTTCTATTGTATAGAAATTTAAAATAAAGGATAAAAAAGAAATTTAAGTCTATTGAATTTTAGTTATTCGACCTTTATCCATACGAATTGTTTTATCCCCATAAGTAGATAGATCTCTATGTGTTACCACTAAGATTGTAGTTTCCATCTCTTTATTGATTTTTTTTAGAAGTTGCATAACCTGCTTCTCTGACTCTGGATCTAAGTTACCCGTGGGTTCATCAGCTAAAATTACTCTTGGTCGATGAATAATTGCTCTAGCGATTCCACATCTTTGTTTTTCTCCTCCCGACATTTGGACAGGGTAATGATCTTTACGATCTAGTAAATCAACATCTCTTAAGGCACTAATTGCTCTATTTTCTATTTCTTTTTGACGCAATACTGTTGGCCATAAAACAGATTCAACATTTTCTATTGCAGTTAATGTATTAACAAGATTAAAATCTTGAAATACAAAACCAATTTTTTGTCTTCTGAGTCGACTTAATCTATCTTCAGTTGCTCTTGCAATATTTTCTCCATCAAAAATGATCCTTCCAGAATCTGGCAAGTCTAATCCTGATAGAACATTGAGAAGTGTAGATTTACCACATCCTGTTGGACCTTGAATCATTACAAATTCTCCAGATTTGATTTTTAGATTCACATCTGCTAGCGCTCTAATAATAGCACCAGCTCGTCTGTATTCTTTATTAATATCTACAGCTTCAATCATAACATCTTTATCGGATGACATATTTCTCTAACCTCCTTACTCTCCTACTTTTTTCAGTGCTATTATTGGTCGCACTTTAAGAACTTTTCTGTATGCTAAAATAAAAGCAATAATTTGAACCCCTATAAAAATTGCACTTGTAGCAACAACAGGAACTAAGTCAACTAATATGGTAAGAGAAAAATTTATAGGAGTTTGATTTATATAGGCAATGGCAGCAGCGTAATGAAATAAAACTTCAATTACTATAAAGAAACCTACTAGAGTTGTGAAAAAAATCATACCTGAAACTAATGATAGTATATTCTTGTTAGTATATCCAATACATTTAAATGTCGCCCACACACGTCGTTTTCTCGAGACTAAAACCCATGCGTAGAGTAAGGAGAGAAATAAAGATGTTCCAAAAAAGATAAATACAAAATACCATATCATATCTCCAAAACTCCCTTCGAGTCCTAAATCTATGAAAAAAGACGTCAAAAATATTAAAATTGTATAAATTAGTGTAAAAACTGTGAATACTTTTTTTTCACGTAAAGAGAGAAGAATAGCCTTCCTCCACATTCTAAAAGCCAATTAATTTCACCGTGCGTTTTTCAATTTATGTTTAAAGTATATTTAAATTTATGATTGATTTTATTTATGTTATTATAACAATTTAATAATAAATATTTGGTTATAATGTCCGCAGAAATTGAAGCAATTATTGATGATTTATTAAATACTGAACAAAATATTTTCGGCGTTGCGATAATAAGTAAAAATGGTAGTTTGATTACTCAAACAGAAAATTGGGATTTAACTAATGATCTTGACCTAATTAATGAATTACTTAATCAAAAGCTAGAATTAGGACAAAAAGGGATCAGTAGTATTACTATTCAAGGAATAAAATATATGATCGTTGAAAATACAGAAGAAAGAAAGATAGGTACAAATATTACTGGTAAAGGGCATTTAATTATTTGTCCTGTTCCAATCGGAGGTACAGGCGCATTAGTTTGTTATATAAATCCTCAAGCAGGTCCTAGAGACGCTCTTTTCGCTGCTCAGGACTATGCTCTAAAATTAATAGATTTTGTTTAAATTTTTTTTATCTTTTTTATACTATCGAATCCCAATAAGTAACCAGAAGATTTTTTAATGCTGATTTGATCTTATAGATTTCACTTTTTTTTGCATCTGCAGAAAAATCTACACATTCAAAAAGTGGACGTTCATACCTCTCTTTTAATAAAGCTTTAATTACTGAGTGTATACAAACAGGTAAACCTATTAAACTATAGCCACCTTCAAGTATAAAAACCATCTTACCTTCACATATATCCTCAGCAATCTTTAATAATTTTTCAGTAAATTTATAGTATGAAAAAGATGTTAATAGACAGTTCCCTATCGGATCAGCATAATACATATCAAAGCCAGCTGCAATTATTATAAACTCGGGTTTAAATTCTCTTAAAACAGGTTCTAGTATTTCTATAGTTTCCAAAAAATCATTATCAGTAGAGTTCAATGGTATAGGGAAATTAATACTTTTCCCAAGACCTTCTCCCGTGCCTATTTCATCAATAAACCCAATTTCTCCTTCTACAAAATCATATTCATGAATGGAGAAATATAATACGCTTGGATCGTCATAAAAATATTGAACAAGTCCATCTCCAAAATGAGCATCAATGTCAATTATTGCTATTTTTTTGGTGTATTGTAGTTCTTCACGTAAGAAGATTATTGAATTTGCTACATTATTAAATATACAAAGCCCTGAGGATTTTTCTCGTAAAGCGTGATGTCCTGGTGGTCTTATTAATGCAAAAGACTGATTTACCTCATTATTAATCACATTATTAATTGATGTTATAGATGCTCCCACTGCCTTTTTAGCAAGATCAAAAGTGTCTTCAGTGATAAAAACTTCATCTCCTAATAATCCAGCCCCTCTACCAGAGAGTGACTTAATTGAATTAACAAGATATTTTGTATGAGCTAAGTAAATAATATCTTCTTCTACTGTAATTGGTTCTATTTTAATAATTCTCTCATTTTTAAAAACATCGGTTTTTTCTAAATAATTCAAGACAGCTTTTATCCTTAATGGTGTTTCATATGAGAGAAATGTGGGATATGGATAAGGAGGTACATTTTTAGTTGTAAAATCCTCATCTACTATGATACCAATTTTATTTTTATCTATCATTTTTAAGACAAAAAAGGTCAAAAATACCTAAATTATTATAATAACAATTACATACATTTATTTTAAATAAATTCTACTTTTATCACTAAAAAAAAATGTGTTTATTATGGATGCAATGGTAATTTTTCTGACTATTTTATTAAACGCACTCCCCATTCTAATTTTAATTGTACCTCTATTCTTCATTTGGAAAAAAACTATAGGCAAATTATATTTTAGGATTTTTTTAGGAATTTTGGTTTTCTATTTGATTTATTGGATTTTACCAATAATCTTTCAAATCTTGGATGATCCTATTGAATTAACCGGAGGAAATACAATAGTTGCTATACAATTTATAGGAGCACGACTCGGAACATTAATAACATTGTTTGCTACATATCCATTAGTTACTTTACCATTTATATTTTTTGTAACTCCTTTCATTTCATTTATAATTGTGTGGAATCGTATGAGAAAAGAAGAGGGTTCAATTAAAGAAAATTTAAAACATATTACATATCACTTAGATAAAAGTCCAATTAAAATGATAAAAGACGAAATCATCAAAAAAGATTTTACAAGGGAAAAAGAGATTTTTAAATTAATGGTAGTATTGTTACCAATTTCTCTTTACATATTACAAGTAATATTAACTGTTTCTGGATTGGAAAATGAGTCTCTCACGACCGGTAATACGGCGTTAGGATGGTTTCTTGAGATTTTATTCGTCTATCTTGCTATTTTTATATTTAGTATTGAATTAGTATTTAGCTCTAAAATAGCATTAAAGGGAAAATATATTGGAGAGGAGATAAGAAGCCAAACTTTTAAAAGTCTCTATACTGTTGGAGCACCCATTTCCATTCTGTCAATTTTATTATTTCTTGCCCAATATTTTGATTCAATTCTCATTATCATTTTCTTCTTTGCTTATTTTATTATGGCTTCGCTAATTTTTATCTTATTCCTACGAGTCTTTGAACCGATTTCTATCCTAATATTGGTAAAAATGATTGACTGGTGGAAAACTAAAAAACAAAAAATGAAAAATATTGATTCAAGTAATATCTTACTTATTATATTCTATGGACTAATAGCAATTGGTCTTTTCTTTGTTATATATTTAGCAATTTCCAGTTTCATCTATTATCCGTATTTAAGCGATGCAGATATTCTAACACAAGCAAACTTTACAGAGGCTAGTCCAACTTTACTAAATTCTATAAAATTTGAATTATTAATCTCATTAGGGTTTCTACAGATACTCGCGCCAATAATTATAGTAGGAATTCTCCTTTCTAAAAGTTTAAAATATGCAAAAAGTAAGTTTATAGGTTATATTGTCTTTCTACCGATTATTATCATCATATCTATCTTTCTCTATGCCGGACAAGAATTTTGGTTAACAGGACAATTAAGTTATATATTAATGTCTGACTCTTATTTCATAACGTTTAGGACTGCTAGTTTAGAGGCAAATTTATCATCAATACTACACGGATTAGCCCTTCCTTATCTATACACGCGATATATTTTTAATATAATTATATGGAGCCTCATAATATTCTATATAGGTAAATCATTTAAAAGTAAAATATTAGTGAAAGATGAAAGGCATCAAGAAAAGATTATTTTCAGTACAATTAGTGAGTTTATTAAATACGATGATTATCAGAGTGATATTCAATACCTAATCACAAAAAATGAAGAAATTCTCAGAGACACCATCGATAAAGAACGTGAAGAGGTACAATTAATATTAAATAAACTAGAAGAAGATAGATTTCTGAAGGAATTAAGACCTTTAGAAGAAAATGAAAAGAAACGGTTTTATTTTACTTTAAGATATCTTTTTAATAATAATTTAATTAGTATTTGGAAACCAGAGCTAAGCTATGTTTTCGAACCAGCGGAAAAGCAAGGACTCTACATTATATATGATGATGGTAGAGGAGTCTATAATTACGCTTTCCAAGAGGGTGTTGATCAAGATCCAGGACTTGTCTCTGGAATGTTCTCCGCTATTACCTCATTTATCAAAGAAATGACGAAATCTACTGAAGCATTGAAAAAAATTGACCATGGAGATATTACTATTCTTTTAGAGTATGGCGATCGGATATTTGGCGCTTTATTTATAAAAGGAACTCAATCTGCCGAAATAAGGGCTCCTCTAAAAGAATTTGTTAGTTGGTTTGAAGAAAAATATAAGGATACATTAAGAGATTGGACAGGAGCACTTCAAGCCTTTAAGATAGAAGAAAATCATAAGAAGATAGAACAAATGTTTAAAGAGGATTAAATGCAAAATTAAAACTCCACTTTTTTTTAATTATTTTTCAACTGTAAAAATCTTTTTATAACTTATTATCGAAAAAATATTTATGGATCTTATTAACATAGTTAAAATAATTACAGCGGCTTTAACAATTGTAGTCTCATTTATAGTAGGATTTCATGTAATAAGGTTAGATCCAAAAAAATTATTGAATAGATGGTTTACATTTTTCTTTATCTCCTCATCTCTTGGATTTCTGTTCTATACAATTTATCATTTAATATTGAATAATTCACAGCTAGTCATTCCATTGATGATAACCGCTCAGATTTTTTTCAATTGTATCTTTTTTTCCTTAATGATGACAGTGTTTGTATTAGAAAAATACGAAAAAGTAGCAATGAGTATAAAATACCTAGGAACAATGATAGTAATCTTGGTTATCATGAGTGTAGGGTATATTATTTGGATTCCAACGCTGAATATGACCAGGTATGCTCAAGGAATCATTGATACTGAAACTCCACTTCCATGGTTTGTTATAATTATATCTATTAGAGCTATTTTACTTATTTATGTTGTATATAAGTATGCTATAATGTCTAGAAAATTGGAAGGGGAGATTAAAAAAAGAGTACAATGGTTTTTTATAGGAGTAATTTTTATAATTATTGCGCTTCTTATCGATTTAATTGGAGGAGCCTTCAGCTTTATTCTGATCGAAGTAATTGCATTATTTGCGGTTGATGTTGCAACAATAACAATTCTTAAAGGTTTCTTAGTTAAATAAACTAATATTATTTCTATAGGACCTTTTTAATAATAAGAAAAGATCTAAATTCCAAAGACTGATTTGATACGGTCTCCTACTTTAAATCTTAAATCTCCCAATATTTCGTCAATTCGAGCTTCAGATTTTTTAAAATACTTTGTATTTTTTGAAAAGATATCATTAAGAGGATATCTTTCGAGGAAATAAGAGATTATTTCTTTTAGATGTTGTTTTACAAAATCGGGATCCGTATCTTTTTCAATAATTGCATAAGACAATAAAGGTTCAGGTTTTTTATTTAATTCATCTGGAGATTGAACCATTTTGAAGTAACAAACTATCTCAAAGCCCGAGAATGCAATAATGTTAATTTTATCACCGTATACCTCTGTTATGTAACTTTTTAACCCCGTAAGAAACTTGGCTCTAATATTAGGATCTAAGATATTATCTTGCGATGTATAATATCTGATCTCAAGTAAATTTTTCATTCCAATGTTAATCCCAACTTCTAAAACTGCCATATCTTAAAATGTAAGTTATTAAAATGCTCGGGTTCTTTTCTATTACTTTTTTTTTAAACCTCCATATAATATATTTTTAATGGTTTTTTTTAATTTTTGCAGGTAAATAGACTAAAAAATATTAAATAGCCCTTTGATCATTTTATATACAAAATCATATCTTATTCATATAAAAGAAAATGAATAAAAAATCAAAAATAAAATTACTAATGTATTTTGGTTTGATTTTAGCAGTTTCACCTCTTTTTTTTAATAATTTTAATTTAAATTTAAATGCAAATTACCGCGATAATATTTCCATAACTCATGAAAATCTTAAAAGAGAAAATGATAATTTGAAAGCTTCGAAAATATCCGCCCCAATAAATATTGATGCTAATGATCCAAGCTCTAATTGGAATATTGCTAAAAGTGCAGGGATTTGCACCGGTAATGGTACTTTTTCTGATCCATATGTGATAGAGGATCTAATTATAGATGGTGCAAGAACTTCAAATTGTATTTTGATTGAAAATTCCAATGTATACTTTAGGATCGAAAATTGTACTGTGTTTAATTCTGGATCTTATTCTGCTCATGCTGGTATTAAATTAGTATGGGTTAGTAATGCAACAATTGCCAATAATAATGCAAGTAATAATAATGCCAATGGAATTTATTTAGTTCGCAGTGACTACAATATGATTTCAAACAACATTCTAAATAATAATGATGATAATGGACTTTATTTGGATGATAGCGATGAAAACGATATCTTAGGAAACACTTTTACTTATAATGCTAATGGAATATTTCTTGATAATAGTCATCATAACTACATTTCTGGAAATACAATAATTAACAATCATGGAGATGGGATAAGTTCTCCATGGAGTGATAGTAATTTTAATATACTAACAAGCAACACTGTGAATAATAATGGTGATTCCGGAATATATTTAAGATATTCATCTTACTGTACGTTATCAGTAAACGATGCAAACGATAACGGTGGTTATGGGATTAGCATTGATGGATATGATAATTTACTTTCAGGTAACACCGCAAATGACAATAATTATGGGATACAATTAATGGGATGTTATAATAGTAGAGTTTCTCAGAATACCGTAAAATATAATACTTATACTGGAATTGCAGTTGTAGAAGGATCTAACAACCAAGTTTCCGAAAATACTATTATCGATAATGGTATGAATGGGATAAAAGTAAGTGGATATGATCATACAATTTCAGGAAATGCGGTAAATTACAATGATAATGGAATCTTTTTATTAGGTTGCGATTATATAGATATTCAGGGAAACACAATAAGTTATAGTGATACTTATGGGCTTTATTTATCAAACAGCGAAAGTATTTCAATCCAGATAAACATATTTAACTATAATCCTGTCGCGATTTATCTGTATAAATCTGATGCAGACCTTTCTTCTAATACTTTTAATGGAAATGAAGTTAATATAAGAGAATTTGCTGAACCTCCTTTTCCATATGCAGCAGTAATAGCAGTAGTTGTTATTGTTTTTGGACTGCTAATAGGTGGGGGGCTTGTAGTGAGAAGGAAAAATATTAAAGCTAGAACCAGAGCGATAACTCCTTCAATTGGTCAATATAGTAAAAAATTTCAAGTGTCTGATAGACTTAAAAAGGAAATAATCTCAGAAACTGAAATTAAATCGGAGTTAGAAACTCCATCAAAAGTAGAGGAATACCTAACTGGACAAAATGAAAAAAAAATAAAGGTGGAACTAAGTACCGAACAATTAAGATCTAAATATAAATATGAAATTGAGAAAATCAGAGAAAAAGTCCATAGCCAAAATTACTTTTTGACTCTACATGGTATTGATAAAATCCTTATACAATTCGAGAAATTTAAGCTTAAAGAGAGGACAGAATCTCAGGACGCTTACCTAGAAAAACTTTTAGAATATGCGATTAAGTGTTGCGAAAAGGATGAAGTGGCCTTAATTAATGAGGGGTACCTTAAAAAAGCTATTCAAGAAATATATCGAATGAACCCAGATTTGATGAGAAAGATCCAGTCTGCTGAGCAAATTGAAGTGAGAGAACTTGAGGATCAACCGGCAGAAGAACTTGAAGAACGACCAGCAGAAGTAGAAATCTTACAAGAAGAGGAAATAGAAGAAAAGATTGAAGTCGCACAAGATGAATTGGGACAATCATTGAATATTGATCAGGTAAGATCTAGATTTGTTAAATATAAAGAAGAAATAGAGAAAATTAGAGAAATAGTTCAAAGTAAAAATATATTTATTAACTTAGAAGGTGTTAATGAAGTCATTAATTCAATTGAAAAATCAAACCTGAAAAAGAGAGACGAATTTCTGGATGAATATATAGAAAAATTGCTAAGTTATGCAATTAGGTTTTGTGAAAAACTCAATGAGAACCTAGTGAATGAGAGCCATATTAAAAATGCTTTTCAAAAGATAAATAGAATAGAAGTAGATTTGATAAGTAAAATCCAATCAAGCGAAGAAATTAGAGCAATTAGGCCAGAACCACAACTCGATAAATTAGAATTAGTGGAAGAGGAGAAAGTAAGCACCTCAGAAGAATTCCCCTTAGAAGAAGAAATTAAAGAATTACCTATAGAGGACGAAATATCAATAGTAGAAAAAGTAGCAAAAATCGAACATGAGGAACCACAAGAAGAAATATTACCACCAAAACCTCAAATAACTAACTGTCCTTTCTGTGGATTTGTATTTGATGAACCACCAAATTTTTGCCCTCAATGTGGGATGATCTTTAAAAAAAAATAAATTGTAATATTATTTTAATTAATTTGGGCGAAAAGTTTTTATTTTAATTTAAAATTAGATGTAAAGCAGTTAGGAAAATCCACACCATTATAAGAACCGTTAATATCCATTCTACTAATGGCTGAAGCAATGAAATACAAAGGCCTATTAAAACAGCAACAATTAAAAATCCAAGATAGGGGTGATATTTATGAAAATATGATTTGGGATCTTGGAACATTAAAAAACTAAAAAGAGCTATATAAGCAACTGATCCGAAAAAAGCAACAACCATTACAAATCCATGAAATAAAATAAACAATTCAATATATGTCTCATCAGGAATGATTCCCACTAAGGCAATACATACACAAGTAAAAATCGAAATCCCTGTAGCAATTCTTCTAATGATCTCATTGATACCTTTTAATGCATTTTTCTCAAGATATATATAAAAAGGAATGCCTAAAGATCCCCCTATTACAAAACCAATACTAAATAAAGATTTTGCTATTCCCAAGCCTAATGAACTAACCGTATATTCTATAGGATTATATCCAGGAGTAAGGAAAGCGGCTGTAATAACTAATCCCCCTGCAATTATTACACCGATGAATCCGAAAATACATTCCATTTTATTCTTTAACTTATCAAACATTTTCTTCACTGAATAACTTTAATTTTAAAATTTTGTTTTTGTCTTTATTTAATATGCCCTCAAAGACTTTAATTTCCCCATTAGGATAAATCCCTACTATATTTGGATTCCTATCCATTTCCATTGCAATTTGCCATGTTCCCGTGTTAACAATTAATCCCCTTGGTATTTCTTTTTCTTCTGGAACAAGAACTCTTCTTACCAATTGTATCGGACTCTCTTTTCTTTCATATATACCGGCTTGTTCCATCATGTTTTCTTGTAATGTTATTGGGCTTTCAATTGTTTCTTCTAATACTATTGATGGGATTGCTTGTGGTTTATGAGTATGCCCATAAATTACATCTTTTATATTTGAAAATTCGTCTTTCGAAAGAAATTCCTCAATTTCCCTATTATACTTTTCATTATCAATTTCATATCTAATTTTTCTCATCTCCTTTAGCCTGTCAAGATAGTCTGTTATCAACCGTTTCTTTAGTTTCTCCTTATAATTAACCTCTTTTTTAAATTTCTTTCTTGGTTTCCTTTTTTTCCCCAGTAGTTTTAACTTCTCGAAAAAATATTCAAAAGCTAAACGTCCCGTATAAATGACATCTTTAAATATATGAACGACAATATTCCAAAAAAAATTAAAAACTACTTTCTTTACAATATCAAAGGCTTCTATACATCCTTTCCATACTTCTGATGCGATTTTTAAATGCTCAGGTGATTCAAACTGAAATCCGTGAGCCATTAAACACTTATAGCTTTTAGATACATCATTATTAACTTCACAGAGAATACTACTCACATGTGGTTCACTTTCAGCAATATCACGCTTTATCTTTTCCTTAGAATCAAATAAAGCAAGTTCCCAGTTTAATTGGTCTGGTGTTTGATTATATACCGTTCTTAGGATTATATACTGACAAAAATTTTCTGGTCTTAACAGATCAAGTAAAATTTGATTATTTCTCGAACATTCATCAAATTTTTCTAATAATTTTGATTTTCTATCTGAAAATTCTCTATCATAAGGTCCGTCTACGGGTATTTCATGATTACCAAGTATAAAATAAACATTAACTCCTATTTGTTGTAAATCATACAATTTTTCATAGATCCTTGTATAGTTTCCGATTAAATCATCACACCCCGCCATCATTACATCAAAGAAATCTCCTAAAATAATAAACGCCTTAAGATTAGAACCAATCTCATTAAATTCATTATTTATAATCTGATCTATAAAAGATTCAAATGCCTTAGCTATATTTCCAAATGCTCCTAAATGAACATCTGAAACCATTAAAATCATTGGTTTTTCTTTGATTTCTGTTAAACCTTCTTGCTCGTCTTCCTCTTTAAGTTCTTCTTCAAGGTCAAATTTTCTAATATCTTGTTTTATATCATCTAGAATTCTTCTATCTTTTCTTTTTACTATATATTTTTTAAATTGACTATAATCCTCGATTTTTATCACCTTTTTTATCTTAATTCTGATTTAGAACTAATAATTCGCTTATTATTTCTTTATAAATTGATATATCTTAAATTTCTAAGAAATTTAAGCCCTCTAATATCTTTATTGAGTATTTGTCTTTAATTGTATATTATATTTAAATCTTCATACAAAAATGTAAGAATATATTTTATAAGTAACATTTATCTCAGAAAAACTAAACTGAGAAATAACCTTCAAATATGTATTATCAAACCAAATAAATCATAAATTTTCATAACTTTAATCAATTTTGAAAAAAAAAAAAATTTAATAGATAAATGTTAAGGCAAATGTCCACAATATTGTTCCTAAGGCTATAAAAGATTCTGCGATAATTCCAAAATTGAACAACTTCATATTACTTACAAATATCCATAAAACTCCATTAATCATCACAAAAATTGTTTGACCAATTGGAATTTTTCTTCTAATTTTCTCTACATAGAACGTAAAGATTGCTGCAAATATCATAATACAAAATAATGCAATCATTGCCCAAAATGGATCTTGTTCTAACAAAGTATTAATAACTCCAGCAACTAAACTGAATAATGTAATTATATATATAGGAACTAATTCTTTTAATTTGTCATAATTCGCCATACCTGGCGTCGCTTTAATACCTGGCATTTTTTCACCTGTAATTTTACTTAAAGGTAAAAATTTTTAATATTCAAGAATATTTAAGCTTTTCACATTCTTGTCAATAAGAATGAATTACAAAAACTCTTCTGCCCTCAATGTGGGATGATATTTAAAAAAAAATAAACTCTATTATTATTTTAACTCGTTTGGGCGAAAACTTTTTATAATTACTTTTTTTCTTATTCTTTAATTAATCCAAATTTTAATTAAATTAAACATCTGGAAATTCTAAGAATCTTTTTAAATTTCTCAGTTTGAAATCTAATTAAATCAAATTTATTTGATGAATTAAACAATAGATCAAAGTAATAAAAAAGTAGGTTACAATGATAAATATTTATTCTATACCGAAAAAAATTGGAAAAATTGAAATTAAAAATAGATTTGTCAGATCCGCTACAGGTGAACGTTTAGCTTCTGAAGATGGACGGGTTACCGACGAACTTGTACAATTTTACAAAGTGTTAGCTGAAGGAGGAGTAGGATTAATTATCACAGGAGTAACCTATGTTCATGCCAATGGTAAGGGGATCCCAAATCAATTAGCTATTGATAGAGATGAGCTTATTCCTAGTTTGAGAAAATTAACTGATGTAGTTCACCAATATGGTGAAAAATGTAAAATTGCAATACAACTCCATCATTCTGGTCGCCAATCAATGGTCTTGGAGAACCCTCCTGCTCCATCTGCTGTTTTTGAACCAACATTTAATGTGATGCCGAGAGAAATGACAATAAAAGATATTGAGAATACCATAGAAGCTTTTGCTGAATCCGCAAGAAGGGCAAAAGAAGCTGGTTTCGATGCAATTCAGCTTCATGCGGCTCATGGTTATCTTTTAAGCGAATTTCTATCGCCCTATACTAATAAAAGAACTGATGAATATGGCGGCAGTTTAGAAAATCGTTTCAGAATAATCGAAGAAATTTATAAAGAAACGGTGAATTCTATTGGAAAAAATTTTCCAATATTTGTAAAGATGAATGTTGATGACTTTTTAGAAGGTGGACTCAAGCTAGATGAATCCATAAGAATAGCAGAAAAATTTTCAAAATTAGGATTCGCTGCCATTGAAACTAGCAGTTGTATGTGGGAAGTTATTTCACGTACTAAAAAAGAACTTGGTTGGCATCCTTCATTTAATCCTGAAGCTCGCACTGATATTGACTCTAAGGAAAAAGAAGCATACCATCTACCCTATGCGAAAGAAATAAAAAAAGTCATCAAAATACCATTGATTTTAGTTGGGGGGATAAGATCACTTGATCTGATTGAAAAAATATTAAATGAGAAAAATGCAGATTTCATTGGTCTATGCAGACCCTTAATTCGAGAACCTGATCTACCAAATAAATGGCTGAAAGGAACTGGAAAAATAACTTATGAATGTATTTCATGTAATGGGTGTACTGCGAGCTTGTTGTCGGGAAGTGTTCGTTGTTCTCAAAAAAAAATCGATTAATAGCTTAATATTATTTAAGAGTAATCCAAATCACTGCAATGATAAATTTAATGAGTTACTAATTGTTTTTTAGTTTTTTTGATTGTTCTTGAGATTTTTTTTATAACTTTTTCATATGGTAATATAAACCCATAAATTAATCCAAAAGATTTCAATATTGATAAATGAATATCTTCAGACCACGCTGCACAGCAATCTTCCACAATAATCGTTTGAAATCCATAATCACATGCTTCTCGGGCTGTTGCATGGACGCAAAAATTCGTAACAACTCCAGAGACTAAAACGGTTTCAATTTCCATATTTCTTAGGAAACTATCAAGCCTTGTTGAGATAAAGGTTCCACTTGTGTTCTTTTGTAGCACAATATCACCGTCTTTAGGCTTTAATTCATCAATTATATCAGAATTGGGATGAAATATATAAGGAAATCCAACTTCTCCTACGAGACTTTTAGTAGTCTGATTTAAAATTTTTATATTTTTTTGAAGGTCACTTCCATCAGGCATAAAACTTGAATATTTTGTATATATTACTGTAATTCCAACCTTATGACAAAAACTGATTAATTTTTGTAGATTTGGAACAACCTTATTTTCAACTTCACCTATAAAATAATCTAAAACTCCTGGTGCAACTTTGTTAAGCGATTTATATGGAGCATAATCTTTCTTTACTTGATATTTTTGCATATCAACAATAATCAAAGCAGTTTTTGCCGGGATAATATCACCCATTAGTCCTTGGACTGTTTTATATATCATATTAAGCTTTTCTTCCATACTATCACACTACATTTTTTATCCAAATTTGTAAATATTGATATATATTTAGCTACACGTTTTTAATTTATATATCTATTTAAAAAGACGAATTTAGGAAGTAAATGGAATTTAGATATTCAGTTTTAGTTGTGAGCTTGTTCATAATATTACTAAAAAATTAAAAGAAAAATAGAAAGAAAAAATAAATTAAAAAATATTCTTAAAACTTTTTTTAAGTTAAGATTTCAGAGACTATTTTTTTCTTAACTTAGATACCATAAATAATTAATTTTGCTAAAATCTCTTATGAATTCTTCTCAATTATTATCTATTCTTCATAAATTAAATTTTTAAATTCATCAGTATTTCTAATAATATCAAAGTCAAGTTCTTCTTTAGCTTCCTCCTTATATATATTATAAAATTTAATAGCGTTTTCTAATGATTTTATCGAACTAGCCAATCTATTATTTAATGCTTCAATACGTGCTTTATTATACCATGTAAATGCTGCACTTGGATTAATTTCAAGTGCTCTTTCACAATATTGAATGGCTTCTATATACTTTTTTTGACGAGCTAAACCATATCCTTTATTACTCAATGCAAATATGTCGTTTGGATCGATTTCAAGTGCTTTATCAAAATATTGAATGGCTTCATCATATCTTTTTAAACCATTCAATGCAATTCCTT